>NZ_CP155731.1 GCF_039724765.1 Sagittula stellata E-37
GGACGCCGGCGCAAGTTCGACCACACGGCCTAGATACATGATCGCCACCCGGTCGCAGACGTGGCGCACGACGGACAGGTCGTGGCTGATGAAGATTGCGGTCAGGTCCATGCGCTTGCGCAAGTCCATGAACAGGTTCAGCACCTGCGCCTGGATCGACACGTCGAGGGAGGCCACGGCTTCGTCTAGGACGAGCAGATCCGGCTCCATTGCAAGGGCACGGGCGATGGCGATGCGCTGGCGTTGCCCGCCAGAGAACTGGTGCGGCAGGCGGTCGGCATAAGCGCCTTCCAGTCCCACCTGTTCCAGCAGCGCGCGCACGCGGGCAGGGGCCTCGGAAGCGGACCAGATGCCGTGCAGGCGCGGCCCTTCGGAAATCGTTTCGCCCACGCGCATCCTGGGGTCGAGGCTGGCGAAAGGGTCCTGGTGGATCATCTGCACGCGGGTCGTGGTCTTTTTGACCGTGCCGCGCCGCCAGGTCGCGACGGGCTCGCCATCCAGTCGGATCGCACCGTCCGAAGGGGCGTAGATGCCCGACACCAGCCGCCCCAGCGTGGACTTGCCGCAGCCGGATTCGCCGACGAGGCCAAGCACCTCGCCGCGCTCCACGGTCAGGTCGATGTCCGACAGGGCGTGCACGGTGGCCGAGCTGTCCTGCCCGGTCAGCCGGTCTGCAAAGCGTTCGAGCAGGCCGGGCGTGCGGCTGAAGCGCTTGGACGCGCCGGAAATCGTGAGCAGGGTCATGCGATGCCCTCCGTCAGCGGGTGGTGGCACAGCGCCACGTGAGTGTCGCCGGTCGATGGCGGTTCGGTCGTGCAGGCCTCGGTGGCTCGGGGGCAGCGCGGTCGGAAGGCGCAGCCCTTGGGCAAATTCAGGAGCTGCGGCGTCGCGCCAGGGATCTGCGGCAAGGATTGGCCGGGCTCATGCAGGGAGGGCACGCTTTCGATCAGGCCGCGCGTGTAGGGATGGCGCGGGTGGGACAACACGTCGGCGGCGCTCCCGCTTTCGACGATCCGGCCTGCGTACATCACGCAGATGTCGTCAGCGAGCGAGGACACCACGGCAAGGTCGTGCGTGACCCAGACGATGGCGGTGCCGGTCTCGTCCGCGAGACGGCGCACCTCGGCCAGGATCTGCCCCTGGATGGAGACGTCGAGCGCGGTGGTCGGCTCGTCCGCGATGATGACGGAGGGGCCGTGCAACAGCGCCGTGGCGATGGCAACACGCTGACGCATCCCGCCTGACAGTTGGTGCGGATAGGCGCGCAGGCGCTCGGCGGGGGAAGGGATGCCCACGGTTTCCAGCGCCTGACGGGCGCGGTCCCACGCGGCGGCCTTTGACACGCGGTCGTGCACGCGCACGGCCATCGCCATCTGATCGCCGACGCGCAGCACCGGGTTCAGCGTCATCATCGGGTCCTGGAAGACCATGGCGACACGCTTGCCCCGCATACGGCGCAGGGCGTCCGGCGAAAGCTTGCGCAGGTCGGTGCCATCCACCAGAACCTCGCCATCGGTGATCTGCCCCGGCGAGTCGATCAGGCCCAGCACGGAGAAGCCCGTGACGCTTTTCCCCGATCCGCTTTCGCCGACGAGGCCCATGATACGGCCCGGCTCAACCGAGAAGCTGACGTCGTTTACCGCCGTCACCGCACCCTTGCGCGTATCGAACCGGGTGGTCAGGCCCCGGACGGCCAGCGCGGCGGTCATCGCTGGTTCCTCGGGTCGAGGACGTGGCGCACCTGGTCTCCGACGAGGTTGATGGCGACGACAGTGATCATCAGGAATATCCCGGGGTAGATGGACAGCCATGTGCGGTCTGTGTGGATGTACTTGAACCCGTTCGAAATCAGCGAGCCGAGCGAGGGTTCGGTCAACGGGAGGCCCACGCCGAGAAAGCTGAGCGTGGCCTCCAGTGCGATGGCGGAGGCGACCTGCACGGTGGCGACCACGATCAGCGGGGGCAGCACGTTCGGCAGCAAGTGGCGGAACAGAACGCGGCGTGCAGGCAGGGGGGTGGAACGGGCGGCTTCGATGTAGTCCTTGCCGCGCTCCACCGTGGCCGCGCCATGTGCGGTGCGGGCGAAGTAGGCGTATTGCGCGACGACCAGAGCGAGGACGATCTGCCCCACGCCCTGTCCCAACACCGCCACGAGCACCAGCGCAAGCAGGATCGCAGGCATCGACAGCTGAAGATCGACAACACGCATCAGGAGGTTTTCCAGTCGACCGCCGAAGTAGGCTGCCGTCAGACCGACGGTAATGCCCACGAGCAGTGCCATAGCCCCGGCGCTGAGGCCGATCACGAATGAGGTGCGCAGCCCGTAAAGGATCGCCGACAGCATGTCGCGGCCTGCATTGTCGGTGCCGAGCAGGTGCACGTATCCGCCCGACCCCTCCGTGCCGGGAGCGAGGAAGGCATCCATCCAGTCCAGCGCGGCCATGTCGTACGGGTCCTGCGGGGTGACCCAGGGCGCGCCGAAGCTGAGGACGGCAAGGAGGACGATGACCGCCAGCGAGATTACCGCCACAGGCGAGCGGCGGAAGTCCGACCAGAAGTCGCGCAAGCGCGCGACGCGGGTCGTGACCGGCGCGGCAGAGGGCGTTTCGGAGGTGTTGCTCTCGGGGCTCAGTGTGTCGTGGGTCACGGCCATCAGGCCCCCCCTTTCAGACGGACGCGTGGGTCGAGCCGCGCATAGATCAGGTCGACGGTCAGGTTGATCAGGACAAAGAGGATCACCACGAGGACGAGGTACGTCACCATGACCGGCCGGTCGAGTTGCAGGATGGAGTCGATGATCAGCTTGCCGACGCCGGGCCAGGTGAAGACGCTTTCCGTCACAACGGCGAAGGCAAGGGTGGAGCCGAGTTCCAGCCCGAAGACCGTGACAATCGGGATCGAGATGTTGCGCAGCACGTGGCTGAAGACGATCTGGCGGTCGGTCAGTCCCTGTGCGCGGGCGAAGCGGACGTAATCGGTGCGCATCGCCTCTACCATGCCGGCGCGGGTCAGGCGGATCATGAGGCCCATCTTGAACAGCGAAAGGTTCAGCGCGGGCATGATGACATGGCTCCAGCCATCGGCGGTGGCCAGCGAAGTCGGTATGCCGAGGAAGCTGCCGACATCGCCACGGCCGCCGGAGGGCAGGATGCCGAGGTTGACGGCAAAGGTCATGATCAGCAGCATTCCGATCCAGAAGGTCGGTACCGAAAAGCCCAGCACCGACAGCGCCATGATTGCCTTGGCGGCCACGCTGTCGGGGCGGTAGCCGGCATAGAGGCCGGCGGGAATGCCGATGAAGGTCGCGATGCAGACCGAGACGAAGACCAGCTCGAGCGTTGCCGGAAGGCGCGAGAACACGAGGTCGACGACGGGGATGTTGTAGACCATCGACGTGCCCATGTCGCCGTGCACGACATTGCCGAGGAAGGTCAGGTACTGCCGCCAAAGCGGCTGATCCAGCCCGTACTGGGCGATCAGCTTGGCGCGGATTTCCTGCGTGGCACCGGGGTCGATCAGCACGTCGATCGGGTTGCCGATGGCGTAGACGCCCACGAAGACGATGATCGACATGGCGAAGACCACGATCACTGCCTGCGCCAGCCGTTGGACGAGGTATCCGAGCATCGGGTTCCTTTCTGGCGGATAGAGGACCGGCGCCGCGAGTGGCAGCGGCGCCGGTCTGGAACGAGGGCCGGGCGGACCCGGCCCGCGGGGTTACTGCGCCGGAGTGATCTCGTAGGCGCGGGTTTCCTGATCGACGCGCGGCGTGAAGCTCAGCGTACCGTCTTCCGCGGCCCAGACCGTCTGCAGGATCACCGTCGGGATCAGGGCGCGGTCGTCCATGGCGATGAAGGAGGCCTCTTCATAGAGCGCCCGGCGCTTGTCTGCGTCAAGCGTCTGCGCGCCTTCGTCGAAGACCTTGTCGAACTCGGCGTTGGAGTAGTCCGTCCGGTTGAAGTTGCCAAAGCCCTTGTCGGCGTCCGGCGTGCGGATCATCGCGCCGTAGGTATAAGCGGCCTCGCCGGTCAGGGTGCCCCAGGCGGACATCGCCATGGAGTATTCCTTGCGTGCGGCGGCGGGGAAGAACACCGTACCGTTCAGCGCCTGCGCGTTCACCTTCAGCCCCAGCCGGGACCACATCTGCGCCAGCGCCTCGCAGACCACGGCATCGCCGGGCACGCGGTTGTTGGTGCAGGTGAAGTCGATCTCGAACCCGTCGGGGTAACCGGCTTCAGCCAGCAGCGCCTTGGCCTGTTCGATGTCGTATTCCTTGGCGCCGATCTTGTCGGTGTAACCGAAGAAGCCCTCGGGCATGAGCTGGTTGGCAGGGGTGCCCAGACCTTCGAGCACGACGTTGACCAGCACTTCGCGGTTGATCGCGAGGTCGAGCGCCTTGCGGACGCGGGCGTCCTTCAGCGGATTCTCGTCGATCTCCTCGCCGTTCACCTTCACCTTCTGGGGCAGGGGCTCTGCCTGGCTGGGCTGGACGTTGAGGATGTAGACGGAGTCCGACACGAAGGTTTCGAGGTCGGCGTCGTTCTGCATCGCGAGATAGTCGGAGGCCGGGACGTAGTTGATCAGGTCAACCTCGCCGGAGCGCATGGCCGCCACGCGGGCCGCGTCGTCGGGGATCTCCTTGCGGGTCACGTTGTCCCATGCGACATCGCCGCCCCACCAGCCGTCGAACTTCTCAAGAACGAGGTCGCCCTTCGGTTCCCAGCTGACGAAAGTGAAGGGGCCGGTGCCGATGGCCTTTTCGCCGGAGTTGAACTCCTCGTTGCCCGCTTCCATGCCGGTCTCGGACGGCACCACGAAGAGGCGGGTGAAGTCGTTCGGCAGGGCCGGGGCGATCCCCTTGGTCTTGATACGAAGGGTGTAGTCGTCGACCACTTCGACGCTGTCCACGTACTTGGTGTACAGCGTCATAGGCATCGGGCCGGTCACGACCGGGATGCGTTCGATCGAGAACTTGACGTCTTCGGCGGTAAAGTCTGTGCCGTCGTGGAATTTCACGCCTTCGCGCAGCTTGAATTCCCATGTGGTGTCGTCGACCGGTTCCCACGAAACGGCGAGGCCGGGCTTGAGCTGAAGCTTGTCGTCGACGTCGACCAGCGTGTCGTAGATGTGGCGCAGGGCCTCGGCCTGGCTGCCCAGGGTGGACCAGTGCGGGTCGATGGAATCCGGTCCGGCGCGGAGACCGATCACCAGATCTTCGGCCATCGCGGGAACGGCGGCCAGAAGGGCCAGCGCCGCGGTGGCGCAGCGTAGTCTGCGGATGTTCATTTGGTCACTCCCTGTGTTACATTATGGTGAAACACTACGGTGCTATTTTTGAATCGGTCAATAGTGTTCTGTAACACTGCCTCTGCTCAAATATCTGAAAAGCTGGGGATGCATGGATATTGTGCGTAATATTTTCGCTTGGCAGGGCCGCGATTTTGAGCAAATGTTACAGTATGAGTGAAACACAGGTGCAAATGGAGCAGGCGTTGGATCGAATCGCGAAAGCGATCGACCGGAGCAGTTCCGTCTCGGTTTCGGTGCAGTTGCGCGGGGCCATCGAGTTCGGCATTGCCAGCGGCGAATTGCCGGCCAATGCCCGCCTTCCGTCCGTTCGCGCGATGGCGGCGCGCTGCGGGCTGTCCCCGGTGACGGTGAACGGCGTCTACACCGCGTTGCAGGAAGCGGGCCACATCGAGGCGCGCGTCGGCTCCGGCACGTTCGTCAGCGGCAACGGTCCGGCGCGGGGCGGCGGCGCGCAGCTTCGGCTGCTGGATCGCAAGATCGCCGAGCTGGTGCGTCTTGGCCGGCAATGCGGGATCGGCCCGGCGGAGTTGTCCATGCGGATTGCCATCGCCCAGCCCGACACGCGCCTGCCGATGCGGCTGCTGCTGGTCGGCAACTTCCACGATGCGACAGAGGCTTACGCCGCCGCGATCCGTCCGGTGCTGCCGGACGGCGATACGATCCGCGCCGCGACCCTGTCGGAGATCACCGAACGTCCGCCCGGCGACGTGGACTTGATCGTCGCGCCGCGCACGCTGCGCACGCAGGTCCAGCCCTTGTTCCCCGACCTCGACATCGTCGACCTGACCCTGATCCCGAACGAGGCAACGCGCGTGGCGCTGGCCTCCATCGCGACGGACGCCCGGGTCGTCGGCTACACCTATTTCCCATCTTTCCTCACCATCATGAAGGCGGGGATCATGCGGTTCGCACCGCATGTCTCGGACCTGTCGATGGCCGTGCGTGGCGAGGATGGGGCACAGGCGACGATCGCAGGCGCGGACGTGCTGATCTACGCCACGGGGGCGGAGTATCTTCTGGATCGCATGAGGGACGGGCAGACCGCCTTCGAGTACCGCCACACGCCGGACAACCAGTCCATGCGCCGCGACCTGCTGCCCGCCATAGAGGCCGCCCGTGTCGCGCAACAGGAAAAGGACGCCGTTACATGAGAATATCCGAAGCCAACTGGTTCGAGGTGGAGCGCTACCTCGAACGCGACGATCGCTGCGTGCTTCCTCTCGGCTCGACGGAGCAGCACGCCTACCTGTCTCTGTCGGTGGATTCGATCCTGTCGGAAAAGGTCGGCGCGGACGCGGCGGAACCGCTTGGCGTGCCGGTGTTCCCGGCAGTGCCTTACGGCCTGACACCCTATTTCATGGGCTTCCCTGGCAGCGTCTCTTTGCGGCTGACGACCTATGCGGCGCTGATCCGCGACATCCTTGATTCACTCTACAAGACCGGCTTCCGCCGGGTGCTGATCGTCAACGGCCACGGCGGCAACAGCCCGGTGCAACCCGTCACGATGGAGTGGATGGAAGCGAACGAAGGCGCCCGCTGCCGCTTTCACGACTGGTGGCGCGCGCCGAAGACCTGGGCCTGCGTGCAGGAGATCGACCCGGTGGCAAGTCACGCGAGCTGGATGGAGAACTTTCCCTGGACGCGGCTGCCCGGGCGCAAGATGCCCGACGAACAGAAGCCCTTCGTGCCTTTCGACAAGCTGCGCGACCGCAACGCCGCCGGTGTGCGCGACCTGATCGGCGACGGCAACTACGGCGGCGTCTACCAGAAGCCCGACGAGGATACCGAGCGGCTGTGGTCCGTTGCGGTTGGGGAAACCCGCGCTCTTCTGGAGGGCGACTGGTCATGACCACGCTGATCTGGGGCGCGGGCGCCATCGGCGGTGTCATCGGCGCCTATCTGGCGCGGGCCGGGCACGCGGTGCAAATGGTGGACATCGTGGCCGACCACGTGGAGGCGATGCGCACCACCGGCCTGAGGATCGAGGGCCCGGTGGAGGAGTTCACGCAGGTCCTGCCCGCCTCCACCCCCGAGGAACTTGCCGGCACCTTTGATCGCATCATCCTCGCGGTGAAGGCGCACCATACGTCGGACGCGCTGGAACAGTTGCTGCCGCATTTGTCGGAGACGGGCTATGTCGTCTCGGCGCAGAACGGGCTGAACGAACGGGTGATCGCCGAACGGATCGGGGCGGAGCGGACGCTGGGATGCTTCGTGAACTTCGGCGCGGACTGGATCGGTCCGGGGCAGATCCTGTACGGCAACCGTGCCGCCGTCGCCGTGGGCGAGCTGGACGGTCGCATCAGCGCCCGCGCGCAGGCGGTGCACACGCTCCTGTCGATCGTGGAACCCAAGGCGGTTCTGACCGACAACATCTGGGGCTATCTCTGGGGCAAGATGGGCTATGGATCGCTGCTGTTCTGCACGGCGCTGACGCCCGACAGCATGTCCGACGCCATGGCCCGCCCCGAACACCGCGCCGCCTACGAGGCGCTGGGGCACGAAATCATGACGCTGGCCGCGGCGGAGGGCGTCTCGCCGCTCGGGTTCAACGGGTTCGATCCGAAGGCTTTCCGTACCCGCGACGCGGAAGGCATGCGCGTCGCGATGGAGACGATGATCGCCCACAACCGCAAGACCGCGAAGACCCATTCCGGCATCTGGCGCGATCTTGCCGTGCGCAAGCGCAAGACGGAGGTGGACGCCCAGATCGGCATCATGGTCGGGCTCGCGCAAAGCCACGGTCTGACGGTGCCTGTGCTGACC
Organism: Sagittula stellata E-37; assembly: GCF_039724765.1. Taxonomy (NCBI): domain Bacteria; kingdom Pseudomonadati; phylum Pseudomonadota; class Alphaproteobacteria; order Rhodobacterales; family Roseobacteraceae; genus Sagittula; species Sagittula stellata. The sequence continues at coordinate 8,077 of NZ_CP155731.1, forward strand.
CGCATGGTCGAGCTGATCCACGACATCGAGGACGGCCGGCGCGCGCAGTCCGCAGCCCTCGTCGACGAACTGGTGCCGCTGTGCGTGTAGACCTGACCGGGCAGGTCTTAGCCGTCACGGGTGCAGCTCAGGGCATCGGCGCCGCGATCTGTCGCGCGCTGGCAGAGGCCGGGGCGCGCGTCGCCGCCGTGGACATCGACGCCGAAGGGATGCAGGGGCTCGACGCCACACTGCACGCCGCCGACCTGGGCACGCGTGCCGGCGCATGGGCCGCGATGGAGGCGGTGCTGGCAGAACATGGCCGGATCGATGGACTGGTGACCTCGGCCGGGGGCGTGCGTGGTCAGGTGGGCCGCCCGATCGAGGACGTCTCTGAATCCGACTGGCAAGCGATCTTTGCCGCGAACGTCGATGCGGCGATGTGGTGTGCGCAGGCCGTCGTGCCGGACATGAAGGCGCGGGGCAGGGGGCGGATCGTCACCATCTCGTCCGGGGCGGGGCTGCGGCCCAGCCTGACGGGCATCCAGGCCTATGCCTCCGCCAAGCACGCGCTGGTCGGGCTGACGCGGCAACTGGCGTTGGAACTGGGGCCATCGGGAATCACCGTGAACTCCGTAGCGCCGGGGTTCGTCATCTCGAACCCCTCGACAGCGAAACAATGGGATGCCTTCGGCGCCGAGAAGCAGAAGGCGGTCCTGAACGGCATCCACATGCGCCGGCTGGGACGCCCCGAGGACATCGCTTCGGCGGTCTGCTTCCTTTGCGGACCGGAGGCGGAATGGATCAGCGGACAGGTTCTGTCCGTCGACGGAGGACACGCATGAGCAGCAACCCCTGGGAATGGGACGAACCCACATGGCGCGGCAAGGTCGAGGCGGTGCGCGCTGGCCGCAGCCTGCAGCCGGAGCGCTGGCCGAACGGCGCGCGCTGCGCGGTGGCGCTGAGTTTCGACAGCGACCACGAGACCAACGAACTGCGTGACGGTGGCGCGTCCGTCGCCCGGCTGAGTTGGGGCGAATACGGCACGAGGCGGGGTATCCCGCGCATCAGGTCCGTGCTGGACAGGTTCGGCGCGAAGGCCTCGTTCTTCGTGCCCGCCGTATCCGCCCTTCTGCACCCGGAGGAACAGGCGAGCCTTGCCGCCGAGGGTCACGAGATCGGCCTGCACGGCTGGATTCACGAGCGCAACACCGACGTGCCGCCCGAGGCGGAGCGCGACCTGATGCTGCGCGCCGCCGACACGCTGGAGCAGATCACCGGCGTGCGGCCCGTGGGGATGCGGACGCCGTCCTGGGACTACTCCCCGGTGACTTTGCAGATCGCGCGGGAGCTGGGACTGCTGTACGACAGTTCGCTCTTTGCCGATGACGACCCTTACGAGATCCTCGATCAGGGCGAGGCCACCGGCATCGTCGAGCTGCCCGTGGAATGGATCCGGGACGACGCACCCTATTTCATGATGAACCGCTTCGGGGCGCAGCGGCCCTATACGCCGCCGGCGGACGTACTGGACATCTTCCGGCGCGAGTTCGACGGCGCCCATGCCGAGGGCGGTTTGTTCCTGCTGACAATGCATCCGCACATCACCGGCTACCGGTCCCGCATCTTCATCCTTGAGGAACTGCTGGATTACATCACTTCGAAAGGCGACTGCTGGGTCGCCACCCATGCAGAGATCGCCCGCTACTGTGCCGAGACGGCGGGACTGAAAGGCTGAGACATGACCGAGAAACGCTATGCGATCGCCATCCACGGCGGTGCCGGGACCATTTTGAAATCCACCATGACGCCGGAGAAGGAAGCGGCCTACAGCGCAGGTCTGGAAACCGCGCTCGCTGCTGGTGAAGCGGTGCTGCGCGACGGTGGCAGCGCGCTGGATGCCGTGACGGCCGCTGTCTGCGCACTGGAAGACGAACCGCTGTTCAATGCCGGACGCGGCGCGGTCTTCACCACCGAGGGCAAGCAGGAAATGGACGCGGCCATCATGGACGGGCGTGACCGCAGCACCGGCACCGTGGCGGGCATCTTCGGCCCGAAGAACCCGGTAAAGCTGGCGCGCCTCGTGATGGAGACGACGCCGCATGTCTGCATGATCGGCGATCATATCCTGGAACTGGGCCGCAAGGCCGGTCTGGAGTTTCCACCGCGCGATTACTTCTTCACACAGGCGCGCTGGGACGCGCTGCACGACACGCTGGCGATGAAGGCAAAGGGCCAGGAGGACGCCGATCCGGCGCGCCGTCACGGTACGGTCGGCGCCGTGGCCTGCGACCGCGAGGGCAATGTGGCCGCCGCGACCTCGACCGGCGGCTGGACCGGCAAGCTGCCGGGACGAGTGGGGGATACGCCGATGCCAGGTGCCGGGAACTTTGCCGAGAACGCCACCTGCGCGGTGTCCGGCACCGGTCATGGCGAGGTCTTCATCAAGTACACCGCCGGGGCGGAGATCGCCGCGCGGATGCGCCACCGGGGCGAGACGCTGGAACAGGCGGCACGCCACGTTGTGATGGAAGACCTGGGCAGGAACGACGGGTCCGGCGGGGTGATCGCGGTGGATGCGAAGGGCAACCTGACGCTGCCCTTCAACTCCGAGGGCATGTATCGCGGCTGGGCCCGAGAGGACGGCGACCGCGGCGTCGCGATCTACAAGGGCTGATCGAGGCCCCGGCGCGCGCGGGATCATCCCGCGCGCCAGTCCTGCGTTTACCCGGCCTGCGGGCCCTCTGTTTCGGCCGGTTCGGGCCTTGGCGGCCGGGGCCTTGCGGGCAACATGGAAGCCGTGAAGATCGCCGCCCCGCCCGCGACCAGCCCGGCCAGGTCCATGATCCATGAACTGGGGAACAGCAGCAGGATCGCCGACACTCCGAACAGCACGCGCGGCACGGTCGAGATGCGTCCGCCGACGGGTGCGCTGCCCTGCAGGCAGATGGCAAGCGCGACGCTGCCGAGTGCGTAGAGCAGGCTGGACGTCACGATGGCGTGCCATTCGCCCTGCATCAGAATCTCCGGCACGTAGACGAAGGTGAAGGGCATCAGCACCAGCGTGGCGCCGAACTTCAGCGCGGCGAAGCCGGTCTTCATCGGTGGCGCCCCGGCGATGGCCGCGCCCGCGAAGGCCGACACGCAGACCGGCGGCGTGATGTTCGACAGGCAGGCGGCATAGAACACCGCGAGGTGCGCGGCCACTGTCGGCACGCCAAGCTGGATCAGCGCTGGCGCCGCGACCACTGACAGGATGATGTAGGACCCGGTGGTGGACGATCCCATGCCGATGATGATCGACACCAGCGTCACCAGCAGAAGCGCGATGAACAGGCTGCCGCCGGAGAAGTCGATCAGCACGGCAGAGAACTTCAGCCCCAGCCCGGCAAGGACGATCCCGCCGATGATGACGCCGAGCGTCCCGATCGCGGCGCCCGCCGAGGTGTTGCTGGCCGCACCCCCGGCGAGGGCTTGCCCGATGTCGCTGGGCCCCATGCGGGTCGCCTTGTTCCGCCATGACAGGACGGCGGCGGCGACGGTGCCCCAGAAGGCGCAGAACTCGGCCGAGTAGCCCGAGAACAGCAGGCCGATCACGGTGCCGAGCGGCAGGAAGAAGTGCCAGCCTTCCCTCAGCACCTTGCGCAGGCTGGGGATTTCCTTTTCCGGCAGGCCTTTGAGGCCCAGGCCAACGGCTTCGAGGTCGACCATCGACAAGAGAAACAGGAAGAACAGGCTGGCCGGGATCACGTTGATCAGCGCGATGTAAAGGTAGCTGGTTTCCGTCAGCGTCGCGAGGATGAAGACGCCCGCGCCCATGACCGGCGGCATGAACTGCCCTCCGGTTGAGGCGATGGCCTCGATTGCGCCGGCGTGGTGCGGTTTGAACCCGGTGCGCTTCATCAGCGGGATGGTGAAGGAACCGGTGGTTACCACGTTGGCGACGGATGATCCCGAGATAGAACCGAAGAGGGCGGACGTCATGACGGCGATCTTGGCGGGGCCGCCGCGCCACTTGCCTGCGACGGCGGTGCCGAGGTCCATGAAGAAGGCCCCGGCGCCCGACCGTTCGAGGAAGGCGCCGAAGATCATGAAGGGGAAGACGAATGTGGCGAAGGTCGCGGTGACAACGCCGAACAGCGCCTCCTGCGTGGAATAGGTGAATTCGAGGATACGCTCCACCGACATGCCGGAATGGGCGAGGCGACCGGGCAGGTAGGGTCCGAAGTAGAGCTGCATCAGAAAGATCACCGCGAGGATGGAGATGATCGGGCCAAGCACGCGACGGCTGGTTTCCAGCATCAGGACGATTGCGATGCCACCCATCACGAGGTCGTACTGGTTGGGCGAGGACACGCGGAAGATGGCGTAGCTGACGTATTGGTCGATCCAGTAGCCGATCGACAGGACCGTGAGGCCGATCAGCACGAGATCGACGATGCTGGGCCGGTGCGTGGGTGAGCGTCCGTGCGCGGGGTAAAGCAGGAATACCAGCACGGAGGTCAGCATCAGATAGACGCCGCGGTTGCTTTGTGTCGATACCAGCCCGAAGCCGGAGGTGTAGAGGTAGAACAGCGAAAACCCGATGGCCGTCAGGTTGAAGGCCAGTGCCCAGAACCCGGTGAGGCTGCGCTTTGCGCCCTTCGCCTGGAAGAGCCACGAGAAGTCGAGCATGAATGCGTCCTGCGATAGAGCGGAGAAGCGCCCTGGCCGCGTGGACCGGGGCGCGGTCTTTCAGGCGGTCCGGATCACTCCGGCCACTGTCCCTGTTCGCGGTAGTATGCTTCGGCGCCGGGGTGCATCGGTGCGCCGAGCTTCTGGAAGTTGGCCACGTCGGGCTTCATCTGCGCCCAGGCCTTGTGACCGGCGGCCAATGCGTCCTGCTTGGCGTAGGCAGCGGCGACCATGCGCTGGACCACGTCCTCGGGCACCCGCTCATGCGCGACCCAGTAGACCGTAGTGAACGGCATGTCGGTGGCCGGCACGCCCTTGTAGGTCGTCTCCGGCATGGTGCCGGTGTGGTAGAACGGATAGGTCTCGCCGACCTGGGCAAGCTGCTCTTCGGTGTAGGGCAGGACGGTGATGTCGCGCGTCTCCGCCAGTTCGGTCACCGCCGCGGCGGGCGAGGACGACTGGCAGAATGCGTCGATCTGGCCGTTGCCAAGCGCGCGGCCCGCGTCGGCGAAGGTCATCAGCTGCGGTTCGATGCTGTCGAGCAGGCCAAGCGCAGTCAGGATGTTCGAGCAGTTGAACACCGTGCCCGACCCCGGCGGGCCGAGCGCGACCTTCTTGCCGTCGAGATCGTCGAGCGACGTGATCCCGCTGTCGCCCAGCGTGACGAAGTAGGTCGGTCCCTCATAGGCCATGGCCACGCCGCGCAGCATGGTGCCCTTGTCGCCGCCCTCGAACGGGCCTTCGGGCGCCTGCGACATGTAGACGTGGCTGCCGTAGACGATGCCCATGTCGAGCTCGCCCTTGATCAGTCGCTTGGCGTTCTCGGTGGAGCCGCCGGTCGTGACCTGGGTGATGTTGACGTCGGGCAGGTCCTTGGCCAGTTCGGTGCCCGCGACACCGACCATGTAGTACATCACGCCGCCGGGGTTCGATCCGCCCCACGCGACCTCTGTCGATTGTGCCAGTCCGGGCGATGCGAGCGCGGTCAGCGCTGCCGCGGAGACGGCGAATAGTGTCTGTCTCATGATGGTTCTCTCCTCCACATGTTACCGGCGGCCTGTGCCGCCACGTGTTCGCGGCCCCGTTTTCCGGGGTCTTCCTTGCCTCAGGCGCCCCAGCGCCCGCAGGTGTTCCTGAGCGTGCCGATCCCGTCGATCTCGACCTCCATCACATCGCCGGGCACGAGGTACTTCGGCGGCTTGAAGCCGATACCGACGCCCGCAGGCGTGCCGGTTGCGATCACGTCGCCCGGCATCAGCGTGACCCCCTGCGAGATCGTCGCGATGATCGTCGGAATGTCGAAGATCAGCAGGCCGGTGTTCGAGTCCTGCCGCAGCTCGCCGTTGACGGTGCAGCGGATGGCTGTGTCGGCCACGTCGATCTCGTCGGCGGTCACGGCCCACGGCCCCATGGGGCAGAAGGTGTCCTGCGACTTGCCGACAAGCCACTGGCTGTAGCGGCCCTGAAGGTCGCGCGCGGTCACGTCGTTGACGATGGTGTAACCCCAGATGTGCTCCATCGCCTTGTCCTTGGCGATACCGCGTCCGCCGTTGCCGATGATGATGGCCAGCTCGGCCTCGTAGTCGATGGCCTCGGAAACGTCGGGGTCGATGAGGACGGTCTCTTCCGGCCCGACGACGGTTTCGGGGACCTTGGAAAAGATGATCGGTTCGCTCGGGACCGCACCCTTCGCGGCGCTGGAATCGAAACCGCTGTTCGAGAATTCGTGCGCATGGTCGAAGTAGTTCTTGCCCACGCAGAATATGTTGCGCGCAGGCCTGGGCACGGGGGCCTCGAGCCGCACGTCGTCCAGCGCCACGGCGGCGCCCGTCGCGGGCAGGGAGGGGCGGCCGATCAGGCTCAGGGCGCCGCGCTGCGCCTCATCGGCGGAAAGGTCCAGAGGCGAGACGGTTCCGGAGGCCACGTCGACGATCCCCACATGTCTTTGCCCGTTGTACTGGTATGTCGCAACCTTCACGTGCGTCTCCGATTCCCGAATTGGTTTATTTTGGTTCATTTAATGGTACAAATAAGGTTGCGGAATAGCAAGAATATTTCCGGTTATCTTGATCAGCGTGCGAAACGCTGTCAGATTGGGTCAAAATTGGATCAATAAGGACGGATGATGCGGGGCAACGCGGACAGCATCGCGGAGGCATTGAGGCGCCGGGTCGCTGCGGGCGAATGGACCGGCGGCAAGCGGCTTCCGACGGAGCGCGAACTGGCAGAGCAATATGGCGTCGCGCGCAATACCGTCCGGCGGGCGTTCGATCTGCTCGAAGCGGACGGCTTGCTGGCACGGCACGTGGGGCGCGGCACCTACCTGCGGGAGGAGCGGACCCAAGGCATCGCCGAGATCGTGCGGCGGATGGAGGGAACGTCACCCGCCGACATGATGGAGGTCCGCCTGCTGCTGGAACCCGCCGCGGCGGGCTTTGCCGCGACCAACGCCAGCGCCTCGGATCTCGCGGCGATCGGTGCGGCGCATGAAAGCGCTGTCGCCACGCAGGACATGCCGACCTTCGAATACTGGGATGCTGAGTTCCATCACCGCATCTTCTCCTGCACGCGGAACGACCTTTTGCGGGAGTTCCACGAGGTGTTGCGCGTCTTGCGCGACCAGCCGAAGTGGTTCGAGATGAAGGCCCGCAGTTTCGCGGAGGCGCGGCGTCTGCATTACTGCCGGGAGCACGCGGAGATCTTCGCCGCGCTGAACGCCCGTCATCCCGAACAGGCGGCGGCCGCAATGCGCGCACATCTGCTGACCGTGCAGCAGAACCTTCTGGGTCGACCGGACTAGGCGCCCCCGGGCACCAAGGTGACTCAAAAATTACATAACTATCCTTATTGGCGGTCGCAATGTACGCGGGATTGCCAAGCTTATTGTGTCTGCCGTAGCCGATAGAGTTCTGGCGTGCAGAGCCCATCGTCCATGCCGCGCCTGAAGGGCTTTCGCTTCCCGCGTTAGAAGATCATGGGGCGGTCCAAGGCGTCCACGCAGGCGCAGCAGTTTCTCGCCGCCCATGACCATATCAACGCTGTCTTCAAACCCCGCCGCGGCAGATCGCTACGGGAACACGCGGTGCCCGCGAGAGTCGGCTCCTGCCGGCAATCCAGACCGCCCCGGCGGTGCTCCCCTGCCCTGATGGCCAAGGGGCGTTTGCTCCGTCGAAGAATCCCCGCAACTCCGGCGGCGCGCCTGACTATTCAGGGCCGCATGGTTGCGGGCATTTACACCTTCAGAGCCGGAGCTGCCGGTGGGTGCAACCTTGCGGGATCCGGGTGTCCCATCAGCGACAGCGCAGGGTCGTCGCTGCCTGCCGACAGAAAATGCTTCATCGCCGGGGCCAGAAGGCGCTCGGCCTGTTCGTTGATCACAAGGCCCCCGGCGGGCGTGGTCTCTAGGTGGTCCGACAGGACCATCACGCCCTGGACAACGTGACGCGCACCCATAGACTGAAGGACAGGCCGCAATCCGTAATCTATCGCCAGCGCATGGGCCAGGCTTCCCCCGGTTGCCAGCGGCAGAACCGCCTTGCCGGCAAAGGCGAACTGGTCGAGCAGATCGAGAAAGCACTTCAGTACGCCGGAATAGGCCGCCTTGTAGACCGGAGTTACAAGGATGACACCGTGCGCCTGCGACACGGCCTCGACCGCCGCCGCAATTCCCGGATCACGCCAGTCGGCCGAAATCAGCGCCGCCGGGTCCAGCGTCGAAAGGCGCAGATGTGTCCCCTCGCAGCCATCCGGCAGCCGGTCGAGCAGGGTATCGGCCAGCAGCGCGCTCCTGGAGGTCGCGGAAGGGCTCCCCGAGATCGCGACGTATCTTCTTGCCATGGTTCTTGACCTTTCGAATGCAGTTCCGGCTCAGAACGAGGCCGTGAGGCCGCCGCCGACGTAGATGATCTGCCCCGAAACGTAATTGGAGGCGCCCGAGGCCAGGAAGATTGCCGCTCCGGCCAGTTCGTCGGGTTGACCCCAACGTCCCGCGGGGACGCGGGCCACGCGTTCTTCATAGAAGGCGCGGTCGTTCATGATCGCCGTGTTCATTTCGGTCACGAAATAGCCCGGGCCTATTCCGTTGACCTGTATATTTGCGCTTGCAACCTCGGTCGCAAGGCTACGTGTCAGCATGCGAAGGCCGCCCTTTGCCGTACTGTACGGAACCACGAAGGAACGTCCGAGCTCGCCGACGACTGACACGGTGTTGATTATCTTACCCTCGCTGCGCGACACCATACCCGGCAGAACCGCGCGGCTGGCCATGAAAGGGCCGGTGAGATGCGTCTGCATCATCACGTCCCAATCATTGTCGGTGACATCCACGAGCGGCGCGCGCCCGGTGATGCCGGCATTGTTGACGAGGATGTCGATCCGGCCATGCCGTTCTTCGACCGTGCCGATCATGCGGTCGACATCTTCGCGGCGGGTGACATCGCACAGAAGACTGTCGGCCCGGCCGCCCGCCTCCCTGATCGCTGTCTCCGTTTCCCCGAGCGGGCCGGAGCTGCGACCGGACAGGGTGACATGCGCCCCTGCCCCGGCCAGAGCCCTGGCAATGGCGGCGCCGAGTCCCCGGCCCGCCCCGGTGACAATGGCAATCTTGCCGTTCAGATCGAACAATCCGTTCATGTCACCCTCCTCCAGAGACCACAGTCAGCGAAGTCGGCTCAGGCCGTCTGGGCCGCCGCGACGCGCTGTTTCCATTCATCGAGGATCGGCACCGCGATGTCCTGCATGGCAATCGTGTCCACGAAGATGTGCTGGTTGGCGACGCAGATGTCGCGCATGCAGCGCCCCAAGTCGCTGGGATTGCGCAGGGATTCCGAACCGCCCATCTGGTAGCAGAACGTGATGACGTCGGCGGCGGTGCGGTGGACGTAGATGCAGTTCTGACGGAAACGCGCGCGCATCGCGGGCGTCAGCACACCACCTGATTCAAGGAAGTCCTGCGTTTCGTCATAAAGACGCAAAGTGGTGTCGCGGGCAGCGTGATACGCGGCTTCATGATAGGCGAAGTCGTGGCGGAACACCTGCTGCTCGCCCAGCACCGTCTGATACGCCGGTCGTTTCTTGCCAAAGGCAATCCGCGTCGCCTCTTCCAGTGCCCGGCGCATGAGACCCAGCGCCATGCCGGTGTGGCCAGCGCAGGCAAGCCCAGGGATGCCGATATCATAGAGCCGCCATTCGCGCAGTCCGCGGTCGATCTGGCGTTCGTGGTGAAAGCCGGCAGGTGTCGTGACGTTCTCGAGATCGTAGTCCACGCTCCCCGTTCCGCGCAGGCCCATGACGTCCCATTCATCATGGAACTTCGCCTCCGATGCCGGACGCCAGCACACGCGGACCTCCGGGCTGCCATCGGGAAGCTTGCGCATGATCTTGTCGTCCATCACGAACATGCCTGCCCCGATCCAGGTGGCATGCAGCGAACCGCTGCCGAAACGGTACTTGCCGCTGCCGGTCAGAGCGCCATCCACTTCTACACCGGCACCGCCCGGTCCCAACATGCCTGCCATGATCGGCAGTTCCGGGCCGCTATAGATCTCCGCGACGGCCTCTTCGCTGCAATAGGCATAGGGCACCGCGGTTCCGGTGGAGTTCGCCATCAGCGTCCAGCCGGCGGAACCGTCGGCGGCGCCGATCTCTTCCCAAGCGCGCATGCAGTCGGTCATCGGAGCCTGGAAGCCGCCAACCTTCTTTTCCAGGAGCATCCAGAAAAGGCCTGCATCCTTGATCGCCTGGACGACCTTCGGGGTCATGGTGCCAAGTTTTTCCGACGCTTCGGCCTCGGCCCGGACGATCGGTGCGATGCGCTGAGCGCGTTCAAACATGGTTTCCGCGCCGGCCATAGAAATGCTGGTGTGCTTGTTCATAAGGTCCTCTCCCTGTCATCGGGGACGCCGGCCCTCATTGGTCCCGCCGGCAGCCCGAAAGCTCGGGCGATCAAACCGCGCCGGGCGACGGGAAACAAATGCCAACTATGACCATTCGCGATGCCTAATAGGTATTGGCCAAAGGTGCGCCCTAGCCCATGCCGGTTTCTATCATCGACGCGATCTGCGCCTCGTCGCCTGAAAGCCGCTCGGCCAGGGCTATGAAATGAGCAAGCGCCGGGTTCGTGTTCGACCCGTGCCAGGTGAGTTCCAGATCGACTGGAAGATCGAGATCGGCCACAGGGCGCAGAACGATGCCGTGCTGCAAATCAGGCCGCACCGAGGTGTTGAGGAATGCGACGCCCATCCCGGCGTCCACGAGGTTCATGATGGTGTTTTCATTGTCAGCGAACTGCGCCACCTGCGGCGCGGCTTCAGCCCGGCGCAGCGCCGCGACCAGCCGGTCGTAAGTCATTGCATTGTTACGGGGGTTTGGCATTATGAGTGTTTCCTCCGCCAGATCCGCCAGCCTGATTTCAGCCTTGCCCAGCAGGGGGTGATCTTTCGGCAGGGCCAGCACGTGGCCATCGGTCCCCAGCCTGAAACTCTGAAACTCCGATTTTTCGCCCCTGTGCCGCAACATGATTCCCGCATCCAGTTCCTTTGCGCGAAGGGCATCGGTCTGCATCTGCGACATCAGGAAGTGAAGCTGAAGACTGATTTCGGGATAGCTGCGGCGAAAGGCCTGAAGGATGCGCGGCATCTCGCGTCGGCGGCCCGCAATCTCGTTGAAACCGATATTGAGCACACCGATCTGGCCCTGTGCAACGCGACGCGCCTGCAGGCGGGCCATTTCGATCCGCTCCAGCACATCGCGGCAGTCTTCGAGAAAGCTGCGTCCCGCCGGCGTAAGGTCGATGCCGCGCGGATCGCGCACCAACAGTGGTGTGCCGATCTCGATCTCGAGGTCGCGGATCTGTCGCCAGAGGGCTGGCTGGGACACGTGCAGGCGCTCTGCCGCTCGATGAAAGTTCAGCTCTTCGCCGACGGCAACGAAGTAGCGCATATGACGGGTCTTCAACATCCTAATACCCTAGCGGCATCGGCCGCTTCCTACAAAGGTAATGGCCAGAGAGCGCGTCAACCACGACACTTTCGACGGAACCCGCCGAAGGCGGGCCTAAGGAGGAAAAAGAATGTCTGGAAGATTGGAAGGTCGCAAGATCCTGATAACCGGGGCGGGCTCGGGGATCGGGCGCGAAACGGCTCGTCTGTTTGCACGTGAGGGCGCAAAGCTTGCATTGCTCGACAGGGATGCGGCCGAGGCAGAGAAAACGGCGAAGGAGACGGGTGGTTCGTTTCACCAGATCGATGTGACCGATGAGGCGAAAGTCGCGCAGGTGGTGGGTGAAGCCGCCGATGCGCTTGGCGGTATCGACGGTGTGCTGAACTCGGCAGGTATCCTGACGATGAAAACGATGGACGACATCGGCGTCGAAGAATTTCGGCGTGTTGTCGATGTGAACCTGACCGGCACATTCCTGGTGTGTCATGCGGCCCTTCCCTGGCTGCGCAAGGAACCCAAGGCGGCGATCGTCAATATCGCCTCGGCGCAGGCGTTGCTGCCCTCGCTGACCGGATCGGCCTATGCCGCCGCGAAAGCCGGTGTGATGATGTTCTCGAAGAGCATTGCCAAGGAACTGGCACCGGATGTCCGCGTGAACGTCATCTGCCCCGGCGCGACCGAGACCCCGATGACGGATCAGGGCGTTGCCGCCGATGACGTGGCGGGTCGCAAGGCCCTGGCCGACATCTATGCAATGAAGCGTCTGGCGCAGCCTCATGAAATCGCCAATGGCATTCTGTTCCTGATGTCGGAAGAAGCTTCGGCGGTGACAGGCGTGGCGCTGCCCATCGACAATGGCCGGACCTTCCACTGAACCGAAAGAAGAAAACCCCGGGCTTGGGCCCGGGGTTATCAGGTGACTTCAGCCGCGTTGTTCAGCCAGCCAAGCTGACATGATGCTGTTGAACTCCGCATCGAACTCGACATTGGGGAAGTGATAGCCGCCCTCGATTTCTACAAAGCGCGCACCGGGAATACACTCGGCAATCAGCCGGTTGTCTTCCGGTGGCGTCGTCGGGTCTTCGGATCCTGCGACAACGAGCGTCGGGATCGATATGCCGCCAAGGCGCGGTTCGACGTTATGGGTAAGGCAGGCATTCATGCAGCCGAAATAGCCGTCGAGCTTGGTCCCGAGAAAGGTCTGGCGCAAGGCCTCCCAACGGAGAGGGCGGCGCTCCTGGAAGCCCGGCCCATAGCGACGCTCCATGTTGGCGGCCACGATGCTTTCCAGCGTCCCGGACTCGCGCACCGCCTGAAGACGACCCTTCATCAGCTCGGTATCGCCCATCCATTTCGACGCGGTACAGCAGGCCATCAGCGACGCAAGCCTGCCGGGATGGTCGGCGGCGATTACCTGGCCGATCATGCCGCCCATGGACAACCCGATGAAGTGAACGCCCGAGGTGAAGCCCAACGCATCCAGTACCGACAGGACATCGTCCGCCAGCTCTTCGATCGTGTAGTCGGCCGCATCGGCGCTGCTGCCGCCATGGCCCCGCGTGTCTATCCTCAGCACCTGATAGCCCGCCTCCAGAATGGCGGGCACCTGCTCGGACCACATGCCGTGGTCCGAGGTCAGCGAGTGGCTCATGCAGACCACCGGTGCGTCGGGATCGCCGATCAGATCGTAGTAGATCCAGTTCTTGTCCGTCTTGTGCAGCATTACACTGCTCCTCCTAGTAGAAGACCCGTCCGCCGTTGACCGTCAGCATCTGGCCCGTGATGCAGCGCGCTTCCTGGCTGGCAAGGAAGGTGATCGCGTTGGCTATGTCCTCGGGTTCGGCGAAATGTCCGAGCGGGATTTCCTTGACCGCCGCGTCGTACACCTCTTTGGCCAGTTGCTTGGGGCCGCGCGTGTTGGTCACCCCTGGCGCCACCGCGTTCACGTTGATCCCGAAGGGCGCCAGTTCTCGGGCCAGCCCGCGTGTAAAGCCGGTCACCCCGGACTTAGCCGCCACGTAGTCGACAATGGTCTTTTCGCCGACCATGGTCGAATCCGAAGAGATATTGACGATACGGCCAAAGCCCCTTTCCTTCATGCCCTTGGCAACGATCCACGACACGTAGAACGTCACCATGAGGTTCAGATCGACAACGAAGTCCCAGGTCTCGGGCACGGAATCGAGGAACTCGGAGGAGTTCTTCCGCGCGGTCTGACCGACGTTGTTGAGAAGGATGTCGATGGGGCCGAGCTCGCTCTCCACCTTTTCGATGGACGCCTTGACGGCCTCGCGGTCGCGCATGTTCGTGTCCACCGTCATGACCGCCCCGCCTGCATCGCGGATCGTCGCGGCGGTTTCGGCCAGCGGCTCCTCTTCTATGTCCAGGATCGCGACCTTTGCGCCCTGTTCGGCGAACTTGATCGCGCTCGCGCGTCCGATACCGTTTGCGCCACCCGTGACAAGCGCAACCCTGCCATCAAATCTGTTGGCCATTTCGAATCCTCCCATGTGGTTGTCAGGCAATCGCCAGGTGGCGGTTGCGAATGGTCTCGTCCGCATCGAACTCGGCCCAGTCGCCGGAAAAGGCGATCGAGCCGGTGCCCAGCACGTAGACGTGATCGGTTGTCTGCCGGCTGAACCAGATGTTCTGTTCGACCAGAAGCAAGGTGATGTTCATCTCGGTGCAGATCTGCGCGACGATTTCCGCCAGTTCCTCGACGATGACGGGGGCAAGCCCTTCTGTCGGTTCGTCGAGAAGCAGAAGGCGCGGGTGTGCCGCGACCGCGCGCGCCACGGCCAGCATCTGTTGCTGACCGCCCGAAAGCTGTCCGCCAAGCCGCTCACGAAGTGGGCCCAGCATCGGAAACCATTCGTAGATCTGCTCGGCCGGGATGACGGGCCGCTCGGACGTTGCGCCGAAGCGCCCGAGTTCGATGTTCTCCTCCACGGTGATGTGGGTGAAGATGCGGCGATCCTCCGGGACGAAGGCAAGCCCCTCCCGTGCCCGCCGATACCAAGGCTTGCGGCCCAGCGGCACACCGTCCACGCTGACCGAGCCTTCGGCGCGCGGACCGGAATTGGTGATGGACTTCAGAAGGGTGCTCTTGCCCGCGCCGTTGCGACCAAGAACGGTCGTGCGCCGGCCCGTACAGATTTCGAGTTCGATGTCGTGCAGGATATGGCTTTGCCCGTAGTAGGCATTGAGGCGATCAACCTTCAGCATTGTACATGTCCTTGCCCAGATAGACCTCGCGCACCGCGGGACTGTTTCGAACTTCGTCGACCGTGCCAGAGGCGATGACTTCGCCGTAGTTCAGCACAAGCACCTGATCTGCGATGGAAAAGATCACATCCATGTCGTGTTCGGTCATGACGACTGCGACGCCCTTGTCGCGGCGAATGTCCAGGATCAGATCGACGATCTGTCTCCGGTCGGCCGGAGCCATCCCCGCCGTGGGTTCGTCGAGCATCAGGATGACCGGCTCCAGAGCCAGCGCGAGCGCCAGCTCCAGCCGCTTGCGGTCGCCGTGAGAGATTTCGGCCGCGACCGAATTCCGCAGATGCGCGATCTTGAGTTGTTCCAGCAGCGCTTTCGCCTCGTCGACAATGGCCGGCTCGGGCGCGGTGCGCCACCAGCGCCGCCCCCGGCCACCCTGCGCCCTGTCCCGCGATTCCAGGGCAACCACCACGTTTTCGATGGCGGTCAGTTCCAGAAATACGCGGGATACCTGGAACGTGCGTCCCATCCCGGCGATGGTACGGACGTCGGCCGGAAGCGTGGTGACATCCTCGCCCCGAAAGACAACCCGTCCGCCGCGGGTGGCAATCTCGCCGGTCAGGGCCTTGAACAGCGTCGACTTGCCGGCACCGTTCGGCCCGATGATCGCCAGCGCACCGCCCTTTTCGACGTGGAGGTCCACGCCCTTGATGACCTCGAAGTCGCCATAGCTGACCCTGAGGTCGCTGGCTTCAAGCAGGAGCCCGGTCATGCCTTGTCTCCTTTCCTGGTCAAGCGGCGGCGCAGTTTTCCGAGCAGCCCCAGGATGCCCGTCGGTGCGACGAGGATCACCAGGACCAGCACACCGCCGACGATCACTTCGGACATGCCGGGGAACGGACGTGTCCAGTGGCTGATGACGCTGAAGGCCGCGGAGCCGACAATCGGACCCCAGAAGGATGTGAAGCCGCCCAGCAGCGAGTTGAGGATGGGTTGAGTCGACGCCAGCCAGTTGACCTGGTCGAGCGTAACGATCCGCGTCCAGGGGGCCGACAGCGCGCCCGCCAGGGCAGCGGTCCCCCCCGAGATCATGAACGAGATCACACGGAAGCGGGCGACGTTGATGCCCACGAACCGCGCGCGGTCGGCATCTTCGCGGATGGCGCAGAAGGTGCGGCCCAGCCGGGAATGCACGACGCACCACAGCCCGGCGATGATCAGCACCGACGCGACGACGAGGAAGCGATAGTAATCGTTGACGTGGGTCAGATCCATCTGGAAGAGACCCAGGTCGATGATCGGCCGAGGTATGCTCCCAAGCCCGTCCTGTTCGCCAAGCGCGGGTGTGAAGCTGATGATCTTGGAAAGCGCTTCGGTCAGCGCGACGGTCAGGACGGCAAGGAAGATGCCGGTCAGCCGTTTCAGCGCGACGACCCCGATGATCAGCGCGACAAGCGCGCCTCCCAGCCCGGCAATGGCGAGGACCACGAAGAAGGGCAGCGGGAAATCGTAGCGCAGCGCGGCGCCGGTGAAGTAGGCCCCAATGGCGAAGAACCCGGCGTGTCCGAAGCTTGCCAAGCCGGTGAAGCCGAACAACAGGTTCCACGACAGCGCAAAGATCGACTGGATCAATGTCATGCCGACGATGAACAGCAGCCCGGGATTGAGCAGGTCCGGCGCCAGTATCAGGAGGACCACCAGCACGACGATCGCGACGATCCCGCTCCACGAGAGGGAGGATTTTTCAGCGTCAGTTCGAAGCATGTCAGTGTCCTCCTTGCGCCGGGAACAACCCGTTCGGCTTCCAGATCAGGAAGACGGCGAGCATGATGAAGATCGCGATACCGCCGTATTGCGCCATGAAGGTCGCGTTGGCGCTTTCGACGATGCCCAGCAGAATGCAGGCAATGAACGTGCCTCGGATGCTGCCCAGCCCGCCGATGACCACAGCCATGAAGGCGTAAAGAATGAAGGACGCACCGACGTGGGGTGACAGCGCCTGGTTGGGCACAAGGATTCCTCCGGCGAAACCGGCCAGCGCAAAACTCGCCATGACCGCAGCCATCAGCACCATGGGCACATTGATGCCCACCGTTCCGGCCATCCATGGATCGTTCGAAACGGCGCGCATGATCTTGCCCGCCCAGGTGCGGTTCATGATGAGCTCAAGCACCGCGAAGACCACCAGCCCGGTCGCGATCACAAACAGGGTGTAGACGGAGATGTAGGTGCCTCCGATCTGTACCGGCCAGTCGAGTTCCGGCGGAGGCATGACCGCGTAGTAGTCGGCGCCCCAGATGAGCTTGGCAATACCCTCGCAAAAGAGCATCAGCCCGAAAGTCGCAATCAGCGCATAGTGATAGTCGACATCGCGCAGACGTTTCAGAACGATCTGATCCGTCAGGAACCCAAGGGCGCCCACCGCGGCGGCCGCTATCACGGCAACCCCGAGGTAGATCCATATCGAGCCGGGCCAGGCGCCGCCGATGGTGTAGCTAATATAGGCCCCCAGCATGAAGAAGGCCCCATGGGCGAGGTTCAGGATCTTGAGGATCCCGAACACCCATGTCAGCCCGGCGGCAACGAGGAAGAAAGCCATCCCCGATGCCAAGCCGTTAAACAGGACAAAAACTGCCTGAGATGTCATTGTGGCAGCTCGTCGATATCGAATGCGACCCCAGGCGCCGCCGGCTCGATCATTTCGGCCGAGTCGATGCTGGTCACGTCGTTGAACTGGAAGAAGGGCGCGGTATCGGAGGGGCCCATCTGCGAGTAGTAGTTCGTGTTGATGATCTGGTGATCTTCCTTGCGGAAGCTGACCGGCCCGCCCGCAGTTTCGTATGTGAGGTTCTCGATCGCGTCGATGACGGCATCGGTCTCGGTCGAGCCCGCGGCACGGACACCCTCGAAGATCGCCATCGCCGCACGATGCCCGGCAGCGACCTGCGCCGACGGGGACTTCTCGCCCGTCATCTCGACATAGTCATTGTAGAGCGCTTGGCTGGCGGGAATGCTGGTGAAAGGCTCGGCGTTGTAGATCCAGTGGCAGACCGACCAGATATTCGGGTGGGTGTTGCGCCCCATGGCGTTGCCGGTGATGTCGCCGTTGCCGACTTCGCCGATGGCCTTGAACTTGTTGTAGAGACCGACCGACCGCGCCTGCTGGAAGAAGCTGATCTGCGCCGAGGCAGCGAGGCCGATGTAAAGGCCTTCCGCATCCGAGATCATCAGCTGGTTGATCTGCGTGCGGAAGTCGGTCGCGGTGCCCTGAGCGTAAATGGTATCGAGCACCTCGGGTTTTTCGCCGGGGGCGTACTTGGAAACGGCGCGACCAAAGAACAGCGCCGAGTCGCGACCGAAGTCGCCATCGGGCGCGATCGAGATCCAGGTCTTGATGTCCGGGTTCTGTTCGATCAGCGTTCTGCCAAGCGAGCTGTATTGCGTGTAGTTGTTGGCCGTTGCGCGGAAGATGTTCCGGTTGAACAGCTCGTGCGTAATGGGCATCCCCGCTGCGGCGACGATCATCACGGCCATGTTCAGCTCGGGTGCCAGCGGCGCGAGGCCGAGAGCGGTGACAGTCTGCGAACCGCCGAGAAGCAGGTTGATGCCGTCTCCGGCCAGTTCGCGGGCAACCGCGACGGACTCGGCGCTGTTGTACTTGTCGTCACGGACGACGAGTTCGACCTCGCGACCGAGCAGACCGCCCGCCTTGTTGATCTGGTATGCCGCGACCTGCGTGCCTGCCAGCATGTTCGTTCCGACCGGCGCACCGACGCCCGACAGGGCGTAGGCAGCACCGATCCGGATTGGACCCGACTGCGCCCGCAGGTAGGTGGCATTCATTCCGAGCATGGCACCAGCGCTGGCGGCCATCCCTCTGAGAACTGTTCTTCTCTTCATTTTCTTTCCTCCCGGTAGATTTTGGACGCCATGGGCGTCCGCTGCGAAATTGCGGTGTTCAGAAGCCGACCCTAGATCCGCCCTTCAGCCCGAGCATCTGGCGCGCTTCCTCGGGGGTGGCGACGGTGAGGCCGAGTCCCTCGATGACTTTTCGGGCCATCTGCACCTGTTCGGCGCTGGACTTCGCCATGCGCCCGCGCCCGGCCCAGAGCGAATCCTCAAGACCCACGCGGACGTTGCCCCCCATTGCCGCGGCCTGCGCGACGATGCGAAGCTGGCTGCTGCCGGCGCCCAGAACCGACCAGCGATAGTCGTCCCCGAAGAGACGGTCGGCGGTGCGCTTCATGTGCGAGACATCCTCGGGATGCGTCCCGATCCCGCCCAGGATGCCAAAGACCGACTGGACGAAGTACGGCGGCTTGACGAGGCCGCGGTCGACGAAATGCGCAAGGTTGTAGAGATGCGCAATGTCGTAGCACTCGAACTCGAACCGCGTGTCGTTGGCGTATCCCTTGGACAGGATGTATTCGATGTCCTTGAAGGTATTGCGGAAAACCACGTCGCGGGTGGCTTCAAGGTGTTCTTTTTCCCATGCGAACTTGAATTCGGGATACTTGTCCGCGAGGGGAAACAGGCCGAAGTTGATCGACCCCATGTTCAACGAGGCAACCTCGGGGCCCAGTTCGGCAGCGGGACGCACCCGCTCTTCCAGCTTCATGTGAGGCGATCCGCCCGAGGTCAGGTTGATGACGGCGTCGGTCGCCTGCTTCAGTCGCGGCAGGAACCGCATGAAGCCCTCGATGGACTGGTCGGGACGGCCGTCTTCGGGATTGCGGGCATGAAGGTGCAGGATCGATGCCCCGGCCTCCGCCGCACCAAGGGCGTCCGCGACGATCTCGTCGGGCGTGATCGGCAAATGCTCCGACATGGTCGGTGTATGTATGCCGCCCGTAACGGCACACGTGATGATGACGGGATCTGTCTTCGCCATTAGGAAGTCCTGATATTAAGAGTTAATTCTGGCCGTGCCGAAAAGCGGCGTGGGCCATCAGCTTGCGGTCCCGCCACATCTGGCGCGCGCGAAGGTCTTTCTCGGGCACACGGGCACGCCGGCCTGCCTCGACCGTGTCGAGCACCGCGCCTGTCCAGTCGGCGCTGTAGCGCATCGTGTCAGCCAGGCGCATGAACATGCCCTGATAGCGGGTCACGTAGTCGCGCACACCACCCGGCGCATTCAAATCGATGGTCTCGAACGGCCCCATGAAAGACCAGCGCGGCGCCAGCCCGTCGCTCATGCAGGCGTCCACCGCCTCGACCGAGGCATAGCCGCCATCGACGAGACGGAAGGCCTCGTCCAGAACGGCGGTCTGCAGTCGGTTCAGAAGAAATCCGTCGATCTCGCGTTCGACGCGCACCGGTGTCTGGCCGATCTCGGCCATGAGGCTCTCGGCGCGCGCCACGGTCTCGGGCGCGGTCCAGGGCGACGGCACCAGTTCGACGAGGGGAATGAGGTGCGGCGGATTGACGGGATGCGCCACGATGCAGCGGGCACGCCCGGTCAGGCCTTCGGTGATTGCCGACGGCAGGAGTGCCGAGGTCGAACTGGCAAGAACGGCGTCCTGCGGGGCCAGCCGGTCCAGGTCGGAGAAGAGGCGCTGTTTCACGTCCAGCTGCTCCGGGGCGTTCTCCTGAATGTAGTCGGCATCAGCCACTGCCTCTTCGAGGCTGTCGGCAATCGTAATCGCTTCAAGCGTGGACTCCGGAGACATGTCTCCGAGCAGTCCGTGCTGTGCGAGATCCGGCAGCATCGCGGCGATATAGTCGTGCGCTTCGGCGGCGGCTCCGGCGGCGGGATCCCATAGGCGCACCCGATGCCCGGCCCGGGCAAAGCACACAGCCCAGCCGCGGCCGACGAACCCCGAACCGATGATTGAAATCTCCCCCACCAGTCAGCCCTCCCAAGCTAATTTCTGGCCTCTCCTGGCGGCAACGTTGCCGAGATCACCCAGACAGTCAATAAAATTCGTGATCTGTGATCTCAATTTGCCCTGGACGAACTTTGTGCTATCGCTGGAGCCGAAATGCTCTTTAATGAGAAAAAGTGGGGGGACATGAAGGCTGACCTTGGCCAGATAGAAACGCTGACCATGCAAACGCAGGTTTACCTGCGTCTGCGCGAAGCGTTGTTCACCGGGCACTTTTCGCCGGGCGAAAGCCTCACGATCCGAAACCTCGCGGAAACGCTGGGCGTAAGCCCGATGCCGGTTCGTGAAGCCCTGCAACGGCTTGTCGCGGAACGCGCGCTTGTGCAGATGCCCAACCGCACGTTCCGTGTCAGCCCGTTCACGCCCAAGATGTTCCGGGAGTTGATGCGCGTACGTATGTCCGTCGAGGGTTTGGCCGCCGATCAGGCTGCGCGGAACATGACGCCGGAGGTGCTCGAACGATTGCGCGAGATCAATCAAGACATGATTCGCGGTGTCGAGATCGACGACGCGACCATGATCATGAACGCGAACCGTGAGTTCCACTTCAAACTCTACGATGCTGCGGGGATGCCGCAACTGATGGACATCATCAACGGTGTCTGGCTGCGCGCGGGCCCCTATCTGATGAACGCTCATCGGAAGCTGGCCGACCCGCTGCCCTTCTATCGCGCGGGCACATCCTTCCACGAGCGTTTCCTCGCCGCAGCGGAGAAGCATGAGCCGAAGGCGGCGGCCCGTGCGATCGCCTGCGACATCTGGCATTCGGCGCGCCACTTCCGCTTCAATATGGAGCTTGTGAACGCTGCAGAGAAAACCGCAAAGACACGAGCCAAACGGGCTTCGAAACCGACAGAAGAGGACGGGAAATGACCCTGGACCTGACCGGCAAGACTGCAATCATCACTGCCGGCGCCGGCGGCATCGGTCTCAGCATCGCCCGCCGTTTTGCGGATCTTGGTGCCAGCCTGTGTATCTGTGACATCTCGGAGGAGGCTCTGGACGAGGCGCGGGCCGTCTTGCCGGGGGCGCTCGCGATTCGTGCCGATGTCGCGCGTTCTGAGGACATTGCTGCCCTTTACGAGGCTTTCGGGACGCGCCATGAGACGCTCGACATCCTTGTGAACAATGCCGGCATATCAGGCCCGAACAAGCCGATGGACGAGATTACCGACGACGAATGGGCGCAGACCATGGGGGTCAATGTCACGGCCGCCTTCTACGCCACACGCGCCGCCGTGCCATTCTTCCGCGCCGCCAGTTCGGGCTGTGTGATCAACATGGGTTCGGTCGCCGGTCGGGTCGGTATGCCCCTGCGCCTCCCCTACTCGGTCTCGAAATTCGCGATCCGAGGTCTCACCGAGACACTGGCCATCGAATTGGGAGAGTTCGGCATTCGGGTGAACTCCATCCTTCCGGGGCTGGTCAACGGTCCGCGCGGACGCAGGGTCATCGCCGAGCAGGCCGCGTCGCGCGGAATGCAGCCCGAAGCCTATGCCGAGATGTTCCTCCACAATATCTCGATGCACTCGATGGTCGAGATGGACGAGATCGCCGACATGGCCGCATTCCTGGCCTCGGATCTCGCCCCCCACGTGTCGGGGCAATCCATAGGGGTCTGCGGCAATTTCGAGAGCTACCGGGCGCCGCTTGTGATGGCCTCCTGATCTGCTCCCATGCGCAGACTGCACACCGGCAGCGGTTCATCCTGCACGAGAACGACATCACGCGCGGCCTGCCCGGAAAGTACGTCGACAGTTGTGAATTTGCAGATGGCCGGCTGGATCTCCGCTGGATAGGCATTGCGCTGCCCTACCGGGTTTTCGACATGGATCAGCGCGTCACGGCATGCCGCGATCACCGACAACAAGCATCTGGGCGCGTTGCTGAAGCACATCAAGGCCGAATAGGACAAGGCCCCGCCGAAGAAGAAATGCGCAGGTAGACAACACACGATTTACGTACTTTCGGTCCGCCGAAGCACAGGTTGGAATACCCTCGCCGACTGCAAGCGCAAGGCGCGCGCAGCCGCTCAGGGCTCTGACAAATGAGGTCTCCGCCCTGGTTCGCGCGCCTTCGAAGTGAAATCCCCTTCGGAAAACAGCGAGTTATCTTGGGGGGCGATGATGCAGAATGAAATGCTATCCGTTCTTCAGGCGTGTTTCATGAGGGCTTTCGCCGTATCTGCGTTTGTATTCGACCGAAAAACGCCCGCAGTGGGCGATCCCGACATGCTCGCAGATATCGCCGATACTACCCATGTCAGACCCGGTCTTCAGCATGGCATGGGCCTCGCGCAGGCGCGCGTCACGCAGGTATTGCATCGGAGTCATGCCCAGCTCTGCCTTGAAGCTCAATTGCAGCGAGCGGGGTGAAATCCCCAACGCATCCGCGATGTCACCCACAGTCATCGCGGCGCCGAGATTTCGGTGGATGTACTGCATGGCCCGCCGCACATAGAGGTTCCCGGCCCGGTCGATGTCTTTCGTCAGCGGCCCGCTGAGATCGCTCGGCTGGCACAGCAGGAACCCTTCGATCAATTGCTCCTCGACCAGCGCCTGGGTGTGCAGATTGCCTTTGGCATAGATCGCTTCTTTCTCAGCGAGTGAGAAGCAGGTGCGCAGTTTGTGGACCCACTTATCGACCTCGGGCACGCGTTGATCGACCGCCGTTCGAAACGTCACCGGACCGGACAGCGCCCGCCCGATCAGGCGTTCGGCGACCCGGTTCAACTGCTGCGCGTCGATCTGCAGCAGCAGTTGCGAACAGCCCTCTCGCCATCGCATCGACGCATTACGATGCGGGTTCAGCACGCTGCCCAGACCGGGGCCGGTTTCCACGTCTCCCGCGGAATTGTCGATCCAAGCCTGCCCTTTCAATGGGATCTGCACCAGGTAAAACGACCCAAGCTCGCCCGGTTCGATTTCGACATCGGCGCCGTACTGGATGTAGTTGAGCGAGGTCGCTTGCCCTTCGGCCCGGTTGTGCACCGCATCGAACCGCCCTGACCGGGACACCCGGTTCAGCCGATGATCGCAGAACTTGGCCGCGACGACGGCCCGCGCCTCGTCCAGATCGTCGGACTGGAACAGGCGGTTTCGTTCCAAGGGCAAAGCTGTGGTCGCAGGTCTCATCATGCGGGCCCCTCTCCAAGCCCCACAATAGCACAGTTTTTCCCTGCGCGACGGCTGCCTGCAGATTGGATTCGCTTTCTGGATAACGGGATCTGCCGCGCCTCCGGTAACATCCAAGCCACCAGCGAACAGGGAGTAACAAAAATGCACACTGGAGAAGGCGTCACCGGATCAGCCAATGGACTGGACGGAACCGCATGGAATGTCGTCGGGCACATCTATACGCCCAAGCTTTGGTCGGACAACGCGTTCATCTGGCACGCGGTCGTTCCGGCCGAAACCTTCGTGCCGCCGCACGTTCATCCGACTCAGGATGAATGGATCTACATGCTCGAAGGGGAACTTGAGGTCGAATTCGGCTTCGAAACCGGCGATGTGACAATTCACAAGGCCGGACCCGGAGACACGATCCGGATGCCCATGGGCAAGGCGCATGGCATCTTCAATCGCTCGGGCGCGGAGGCGACCTGCGTGTTTGGCGTCGCGCCATCGCGCAAGCTCTTCGAGTTGTTCGGCGAGCTGGACGGCGTCACGGACCCGGCGGAACTGGTGCGCCTGTCGGCCCTGCGCGAGGTGGATTTCCTGCCGCCCCCGTCCGACGCCGGATAAGGAGGCAGACCAATGGTTAAACGCAAAACTGTCGCCGTCATCGGCGGCGGGGTCTCTGGGCTGGCCGCCGCAAAGGCTTTTGACGAGCGTGGCCACCGGGTCTTCGGTTTCGAACGCAGCCACGACTTCGGAGGTGTGTGGGAGCTGTCGCGCTCTTACCCCGGCGTCCAGACCCAAAGCCCCAAGGACCTTTATCGCTATACCGATCTGGCCATGCCGGTCGACTATGCCCAATGGCCAAAGGGGCCGCAGGTGCATGCCTATCTGCATTCCTATGCGGACAAGCACAAACTGGGGCGTCTATTTCAGCTCAACACGGATGTGGTGGGGATGGAGCGGCGCGCCGATGGGCAACCGGGCTGGACCCTGACGCTGGAAACCGCCGGGCGCAGGCGTCAGCAGGATTTCGATTTCGTCGCGCTGTGCACCGGTCAGTTTTCCTACAAGAACGTCATCACCCACCCCGGGCAGGACGCGTTTGTCGCGCAGGGCGGACAGGTGATGCATTCGTCGGAATACACCGATCCGGAGATCGCGCGGGGTAAGCACGTGGTGGTTCTGGGCGGCTCGAAATCCGCCACCGACATCGCGGTCAACGCGGTGCAGAACGGCGCGAAACAGGTGACGATGGTCTATCGCCAGAACGTCTGGCGCATCCCCTATTTCGTCGGCGGCATCAACTTCAAGCGGTTGCTCTACATGCGCGCGCAGGAGGCGCAGTTCAACAGCTGGGATCGCGGGCCGGTCAAGCGGGCGCTGGCGGCGATCACCAAGCCGCTGGTCTGGGCCAACTTCCGCGGTCTCGAAACCATGCTGAAGCTACAACTGGGGCTTAAGAAATGGAACATGGTCCCCGACACGCCGATCGAGAAAGAGGCGTCTTGTTCCCTGCCCCTCGTCACGCCGGGACTGTTCGAGGCTCTGAAGGCCGGCAAGCTCAAGCTGATTCAGGGCAGCTATGACCGGTATGTCGGCGACAGCATCCTCATGACGACCGGCGAAAAGGTCCGCTGCGATGTCTCGGTCCTGGCGGTGGGCTGGAAGTTGGGCGTTCCGGTCCTGCCCGAAGAATACCGCGCCAAGCTGGTCGAGCCGGACGGTCAATACAAGACCTATCGTCTGTCGGTGAACCCGGACTTGCCGGACATGGGCTTTGTCGGCTTCAACTCCAGCTTCTGCACGGTTCTGTCGGCAGAGATGATCGCCAACTGGCTGGTGCGCTATGCCGACGGGCAGCTAACCAACCAACCGACCGAAGCCGAGATGCGCGAGAACATCGACATGATGCTGAACTGGCGGCGCACGGAACGCCCGGCGGCGCAGGTCTATGGCGGATTGTGCTCGGCGCCCTTCCACTTCAAGCATTTCGACGAGTTGCTTGCAGATATGGGCGCAAAGAAAAGCAAACGGTCCAACCCGCTGGCCGAACAGTTTTCGTATCCCGACGCGGATGCTTATGGCGCCTTCCTTGCCTCTACACCCCAATACCGCGCCGGATAAGACGGGAGCCTTCGATGCGTGACAGGGGCGATGCGTTCGACGACATGGACCATGTCGCACGCCCCGAAGCTTTGCCCGGAATCTGGGCAAAGCACGCCCTACGTCATCGAAC
Source organism: Sagittula stellata E-37 (assembly GCF_039724765.1). Taxonomy (NCBI): domain Bacteria; kingdom Pseudomonadati; phylum Pseudomonadota; class Alphaproteobacteria; order Rhodobacterales; family Roseobacteraceae; genus Sagittula; species Sagittula stellata. Next base: position 34,128 of record NZ_CP155731.1, read on the forward strand.
CCGGGTAGGGACGCGCACCGGCATCTTCGATACGTTGGTGGCCGCGCGCGGACCGCCCCCGCTCCGCCCGAAAGACCGTATCGTTTTCGCACATTGCGGGCCAAAAATGCGGCTCGAAAAGTCGCGACGGACGACGATCCGATCATCGCCGGGGTCACAGTGATTTCATGGTCGTCGGAGGAATGCCGCGCCCCAACTCCGTGACGTCTGGGGACGCGCTGCGTGCTTAGCTGGCCGTGCCCGCCGTGGCGGCGCGATCAATGTAAGCGGTGGCTTCAATTTCGAGCAGGGCGGCGTCCTCGACCAGATCGTTGACAATGAGCATCGACATGGCCGGAAAATGTTTGCCGAAAACGCGCTGGTAGGCTTTGCCGACCTCGCGCTGGTGCGCCAGATATTCAGACTTGTCCTTGACGAACCAGGTCAGCCGGCCGACGTCCGTGACGTCTCCACCGGCGGCGCGGACGATCTCGGCGATGTTGCGCAACGCCTGCTCCATTTGCGCAATAAAGCCGCCCTCGACAAAGACCTTGTCCTTGTTCCAGCCGATCTGGCCGCCGACGTGCAGGGTTCCGTCGGGCATCAGCATTCCGTTTGCGTAGCCAAGGGCGGGGGCCCAGCCTTCGGGCTGGATGGTTTGCGGTGTCATGTCTGGGCCTCCATGATGTCTTCGATCCGGGCGCGCACGTGCTCTGGCCAAGCGGCGGGCCGCCCCTCGCTGTCGACGCAGACGAGGGTCTGGTCGGCCTCGAAACAGACTGTGTCCTGCCGTACCGCGCGGGTCGTCAGCGACAGGCTGCTGCGGCCGAGCCGTGTCAGGGTCAGGCGCAACTCCAGCTGATCGCCATGGCGGCAGGGCCGTTTGAACCGCACGTCGAAGGCCGCCGTCGGCACGCCGGCCTCAGCGTGCATGTCCTCGAACGGCCAGCCAAGGAGGTCGCTGAACAGGGTCTCGACCGCGTCGTTGATCATCTCGAAAAACCGCGGGTAAAAGACGATGCCCGCAGGGTCGCAATGCTTGAACAGCACCTTTTGCGGAAAGGTAAAATGCATCAGGTCACTTTCGATTTCGTCTGATATTTCGGATCGCGCCAAAGGTCTCCCTCGATCACGTCCTCCAGGATTGCCGCCGCTGCAACCACATCGGCGGTGTCAATGTAAAGAGGCGTAAAGCCGAAGCGCATGATGTCCGGTGCGCGGAAGTCCCCGATCACGCCGCGCTCGATCAGGGCCTGCATCGCCTCGTAACCGTGGTCGAAGGCGAAAGAGACCTGGCTGCCACGCTCGGCGGCATTGCGCGGCGAGGCAAGGGTGAGCGTGGGGCAGCGCGACTCGACCTCGGCGATGAAGGTCTCGCACAGCGCGATCGAGGCCGCGCGCAGCGCATCCATGTCGACCCCCTCCCAGACGTCCAGCGCGGCATCTAGAATGGAGAGTTGCACAATCGGCGGGGTGCCGACGCGCAGCCGTTCGGTCGACATGGCGGGGCGATAGCCCGGCTCCATCGCGAAGGGCGCGTTATGGCCCATCCAACCGGCCAGCGCTGGCTCGACCGTCTCGACGATATCGGGCCGCGCATAGATGAAGGCCGGGGCGCCGGGGCCGCCGTTGAAGTACTTGTAGGTGCAGCCAACCGCGAATTCCGCCTGCGATCCGGCCAGGTCCAGCGGCACGGCGCCCGCGCTGTGGGCGAGATCCCAGATCATCACCGCGCCGACGCTATGCGCCTTTTCAGTGATCGCCTTCATGTCGTGCAGGCGCCCCGAGCGATAGTCGACATGCGTCAGCATCACCACCGCGACCTCTTCGGTGATCGCTTCGGCCACGTCCTGCGGCGCGGGGGTGCGCAGCGTGTAGCCCTTGTCGATGGTGCCGATCAGGCCCTGCGCCATGTAAAGGTCGGTCGGAAAGTTGCCGCTGTCCGACAGGATCACCCGGCGGTCGGGCCGCATCTTCAACGCCGCCGCCAGCGCCTGGTAAACCTTGATCGACAGCGTGTCCCCGGTGGCCACCGACCCTGTCGGCGCGCCGATCAGCCCCGCGATCCGGTCGCCCACGCGCGCGGGCAGCGTGATCCAGTCCGCCGTGTTCCAGGCGCGGATCAGCTCTTGTCCCCATTCGCGGCCAATCACCTCGGCCGCGCGGGCAGCGGCGCCTTTGGGCAGCGGGCCAAGCGAATTGCCGTCCAGATAGATCACGCCCTCGGGCAGGTCGAACAGGTCCTTGCGCGGCAGGGTCATAGCTCACCTCTCAAATGCCAGAGTTCGGGAAACAGCTCGACGTCGAGCATCCTGCGCAGATAGGACACCCCCGCCGTGCCGCCAGTGCCGCGCTTGAAGCCGATCACGCGTTCGACGGTCGTGACATGGTTGAAGCGCCAGCGGCGGAAGTAATCTTCGAGATCCACCAGCTTTTCGGCCAGTTCATACAGCGACCAATAAGCGTTGATGTTCTCATAAACGGTCTTCCAGCGGGCCTGAATCTCGGGATGTGCCGCATGCGGCGTGTCCAGTTGCGGGGCGGGCATGGCCGCCTCATCGCCGTCTAGTGTGCGGAACAGGTGGCGCACCACTTCGTCATAGAAACTGGGCCGCCCCAGTTCGGTGGTCAGCATGGCGTGGACTTCTGGCATATGCGCGTGGGGCTTCACCATGTTGGGGTTCCGGTTGCCCAGAACGTATTCGATCATCCGATATTGGTAAGACTGAAAGCCCGAGGAAGGCCCCAGCGCCGCGCGGAAGGTCGTGTAGTCTGCCGGCGTCATGGTGCGCAGCACGTCCCACTGGTTGTTGAGCTGTTCGAAGATCCGGCTGACGCGGGCCAGCATCTTGAACATGGTCGTGGTGTCATTGGCCCGCAGCGCATCCCGCGCCGCGCCAAGCTCGTGCAGGATCAGCTTCATCCACAGCTCCGAAGTCTGGTGCTGGATGATGAAAAGCAACTCGTCATGGGCCGCGCTTTGCGGGGCCTGAGCACTCAGGATCGGATCGAGTTTCAGATAATCGCCATAGGACATGGCATCGCTGAAATCCATTCGTGCCCCGCCGGTGCCGGGGTCATAGGCGCCTTGGCTCATGTCGCCGTGCCTTTCAGTCTGAAACGCTGGATCTTGCCGCTTTCGGTCTTGGGCAGCGCGTTGGTAAAGACGACCGAGCGCGGGTACTTGAACGGCGCGATGGTGGCCTTGACGTGATCCTGCAAGAGCTTGACCAGCGCCTCGGAGGGCACCTCTCCGTCGCCCAGCACCACATGCGCTTCTACGATGGCGCCGCGATCCTCGTTCGGCACGCCGATCACCGCGCATTCCGCCACGGCTGCGTGGGACAGCAGCGCGGCCTCGACCTCGGGCCCGGCGATATTGTAGCCGGACGAGACGATGATGTCGTCGCTGCGAGCAGCGAAGTGGAAATACCCGTCTTCGTCCTGGGTGAAGCTGTCGCCCGAAATGTTCCAGCCGTCTTGCACGTATTCGTCCTGCCGTTCGCCAAACATGTAACGACATCCGGTCGGCCCGCGCATGGCGAGCCGCCCGATCTCGCCGCGCGGCAGTTCGGCGCCGTCGGGGCCGATCACCTTTGCCTCGTAGCCGCTCACCGGTTTGCCGGTGCAGGCGGGCCGGTGGTCCTCGAACCGATTGGTGATGAAGATATGTAGCATCTCCGTCGCGCCGATCCCGTCCAGCATGGGCTTGCCGGTCTTGGCTCTCCACTCGTCATAGACCGGGGCGGGCAGCGTTTCCCCCGCCGACACGGCGGCGCGCAGCGACGTAAGGTCCGCACCCTCCTCCATTGCGCGTAGCATGGCGCGATAGGCGGTCGGCGCGGTGAAACAGACGGTGGCTTTGTAGGTTTCGATGATCTCCACCATGTTCGGCGGCGAGGCGTTTTCCAGCAGCGTCGCCGTGGCGCCAAAGCGCAGCGGAAAGATCGCCAGACCGCCCAGCCCGAAGGTAAATGCCAGCGGCGGAGAGCCGACGAACACATCGTCGGGTTGCACGTTCAGTACCTCTTTGGCGTAGCCATCCGCGATGATCATCAGATCGCGGTGAAAATGCATTGTCGCCTTTGGATTGCCCGTCGAACCGGAGGTGAAGCCGATCAGCGCCACATCGTCCTGCGCGGTCTGCACGGCGTCGAACTTCACGGGTTTGGTCAGGGCCAGCCGGTCCAGCTCGGCATCGTGGTTGGCGGTGCCGTCGAACCCCGCCACGGTCTTCAGATACGCGCTGCCCTTGGCGCAGGCGGTCATCTCGTCCATCAGCCGCGTGTCGCACAGCGCATGGGTGATCTCGGCCTTCTCGACATACTTGGCCAGTTCGCCTGCGCGCAGCATCGGCATGGTGTTGACGACCACCGCTCCCGCCTTGGTCGCGGCCAGCCAGCAGGCCACCATAGCGGGGTTATTGGCCGAGCGGATCAGCACCCGGTTACCGGGTTTGACGCCCAGATCGTCCACCAGCGTATGGGCCAGCCGGTTGGTCCAGTCCGACAGCTCCTTGTAGGTGCGTCGGCGTCCGTTGCCTATGAGCGCAGTGTAATCCCCGAAGCCCTTGGCGACCATGGCGTCTGTAAGTTCCCACCCGGCATTCAGCCGGTCGGGATAATCGAAACCGTCCAGCAGCAGATCCGGCCAATGCTCTTGCGGGGGAAGCGTATCGCGGGTGAAACTGTCGGTATGGGCGGAAGGCGTCAGCATCGTCATCTCTCCTGGAAGGCGGTGAGGGCCTGGCGCGCGATGATCACGCGCTGCACGTCCGAGGCGCCCTCGTAGATGCGCAAGGCCCTGATTTCACGATAGAGTTTCTCGACAGTTTCGTGCGACTTGACGCCGTCGCCGCCATGCAGCTGCACCGCCTTGTCGATGATGTGCTGCGCCTGGTCGGTGGCGAAGAGCTTGGCCATGGCGGCCTCGCGCGTGACCCGAGGCGCGCCGCTGTCCTTGGTCCATGCGGCGCGGTAGACCAGAAGTGCTGCGGCATCCACGTCGAGCGCCATGTCGGCGATATGTCCCTGCACCATTTGCAGATCGAAGAGCGGCGCGCCCTGGATCTGCCGGGTCGTGACCCGCGCCAGCGCCTCGTCCAGCGCCCGTCGGGCAAAGCCCAAGGCCGCAGCCGCGACGGTCGAGCGGAAGACATCCAGCACCGACATGGCGATCCTGAACCCCTGCCCCGGCTCCCCGATCATCGCTGTCGCGGGCACGCGCAGATCGTTGAATGTCAGCGTCGCCAAGGGATGCGGCGCGATGGTCTGAAGCCGTTCGGTGATTTCGAGGCCCGGCGTGTCGGCGGGCACGATGAAGGCCGACATCCCCTTGGCGCCCGGCGCCTCGCCGGTGCGGGCGAAGACGGTGTAGACATCCGCGATGCCGCCGTTGGAAATCCACGTCTTCTGGCCGTTCAGCACGTAATGGTTGCCGTCCAGCGTGGCGCTCATGGTGTTGGCCGCGACGTCCGACCCGCTGCCCGGCTCGGTCAGGGCGAAGGCCGAGATGGCCTTGCCCGCGCGGGTAAGCGGCAGCCAGTCGGCTTTCTGTTCGGGCGAGCCAAACAGCGAAATCGCCCCCGTCCCCAGCCCCTGCATGGCAAAGGCGAAATCCGCAAGCCCGTCATGGCGCGCCAGCGTCTCGCGGATCAGGCACAGCGTGCGTACGTCCAGCGTGCCATCCTCGGCTCCGGAGTGGCTTGCAAACCCCGCCTCACCCAGCATGGTCACAAGCTGGCGGCAGGCGGCGTCCGTGTCGGAATGATCGACCGCAGACAGGTGATCCGTAGCCCAGGCGTCCAGCGATGCGGCCAGATCGCGGTGCCGACCCTCGAAGAACGGCCAGTGGAGAAAGGTCTTATCTGCCATCAGTCGCCCTCGAACATCGGTTTTTCCTTGGCCACGAAGGCCTCATAGGCGCGGTGAAAGTCCTGCCCCTGCATGCAGATTGCCTGCGCCTGCGCTTCGGCTTCGATGGCCTGTTCGATGGACATGGACCATTCCTGTGCCAGCATGGTCTTGGTCATCATGTTGGCCCAGGTCGGCCCGTCGGCAATGCGCCGCGCCAGCCCCTGCGCTTCAGCCATCAGGTCCTCGGCGGGCACGACCTTGTTGAAGTACCCCCAAGCGTTGCCTTCCTCGGCAGTCATTGACCGGCCCAGATACAGCAGCTCGGCGGCGCGTCCCTGACCGATGATGCGCGGCAGGATCGCGCACGCCCCCATGTCGCAGCCCGCCAGCCCGACGCGGTTGAACAGGAAGGCGGTCTTGGCCTCGGGCGTGGCGATCCTGAGGTCCGAAGCCATCGAGATGATCGCCCCGGCGCCCGCGCATACGCCGTCCACCGCCGCAATGATCGGTTTGCCGCAATGGACCATCGCCTTGACCAGATCGCCGGTCATCCGGGTGAAGGCCAGAAGCTCCTTCATGCTCATCTTTGTCAGCGGCCCGATGATGTCATGCACATCGCCGCCCGAACTGAAGTTGCCGCCGTTTGGCGCAAAGACCACGGCCTTGACCGCATCGCTGTAGTGCAGGTCCCGGAACCAGTCGCGCAGTTCGGCGTAGCTGTCGAAAGTCAGCGGGTTCTTCCGCTCGGGCCGGTCGAGAGAGACGGTCGCGATGCCGTCTTCGATCCTGCACAGGAAGTGCTTCACATCAGTCCGCATTTTTGTCCTCCGCCAGTGTGTCGTTGAGCCGGTCGAGCCGGACGATCATGCCGCTGACATCGTCCGCATCGAGCCCGCCCAGAATGTCGTTGATCCAGGCTTCGTGTTCGACCGAGTGGCGGGCGAACATCTCGTGCCCCTTGTCGGTCAGCCGTACCAGATTGGCGCGCCGGTCTCCGGGAATCGCGACGCGCAACGCCAGCCCCTCTTGGGTCAGCTTATCCACGATACCGGTGATGTTGCCGCCGGATACCTTCAACATGCGAGAGATCTCGCCCATCTTCAGCCCGTCCGGCGCCCGCGACAGGGCCGACATCACGTCGAAGCGGGGCAGGGTCCAGTCGTGTTCGCGCCGCAGTCTGCGCCGCACCTCGTCCTCGATCGACCGGCTGGTTTTCAGGAGCTTCAGCCAAAGGCGCAGCCGCTCTTTCGACAGTGGCGCGGCCGAGGGTTTGGGATGCGCCGTCATATCTCGCCTCCCGACAGGCTCAGAGCGTGACCGTTGACCGAGCGCGCCGCGTCCGAGCAGAGCCAGAGCACGGCACCCGCCACCTCGTCGGTCTGGATGAGGCGTTTCTGCGGGTTCCCCGCACAAAGCGCCGCGCGGGCGTCTTCCTCGGTCTTGCCGGTCTTTTCGACGATGTTGGCTATGGAGCGTTCCAGCATCGGGGTCTCGATAAATCCGGGGCAGATCGCATTGACCGTGATGCCGGTGCGCGCAAGCTCCAGCGATAGCGCGCGGGTCAGGCCCACGACCCCGTGCTTTGCCGCGCAATAGGCCGCGACATAGGGAAAGCCCTTGAGGCCGGCGGTCGAGGCGATGGCAATCATCCGCCCCCACCCGGCGGCTTTCATGTCCGGCAGCGCGGCCTGCCAGACGTTCGCGACGCCGATCAGGTTGACCGACAGCATGGCTTGAAGCTGGTCGGGCGTCATTTTGGCGAAGGGCACGCTGTCGGCGGCGCCCGCATTGGCGACGACGCCCGCGATTGGCCCCTGCCCCGCGCGGGCCGCGTCGAAGGCCTGCCCGACCGCCTGCGCATCGGTCACGTCGCACAGCTGGTAGGGCAGCCCCTGCTCTGCCAGCGGCGCCTCTGACCGGCCCATGATCGTCACTTTGGCACCGGCCTCGGCCAGGGTCCGGGCGGTCTCTGCCCCGACGCCCGTGCCGCCACCGGTGACGACGATATGCTTGCCCTCGACACTCATACCCGGATTGCCTCCGCTTCGCGGTCGGCCAGCCGCCAGCTTTGGTCACGGCCCGCCTCGTAGGGCTTTGGCCATTGGGCGAGGCGGTCACCGATCTTCGCGCCCTCGTGGAGCGTCCAATACGGGTCGGCCAGATGCGGACGGCCAACCGCCACCAGATCGGCGCGCCCCGCCATCAGGATCGAATTGGCGTGATCGGCCTCGTAGATATTGCCGACGGCCATCGTCTTCAGCCCCGCGTCATTGCGGATACGGTCCGAGAAGGGCGTCTGGAACATCCGGCCATAGACGGGTTTTGCGTCGACGGTGGTCTGGCCTGCCGATACGTCGATCAGATCGGCTCCGGCGTCGCTGAACATCCGCGCGATCTGCACCGCCTCGTCGGGGGTGACGCCCGCCTCTCCGACCCAGTCATTGGCCGAAATGCGCACCGACATCGGCTTGCCCACAGGCCACGCCGCGCGCATCGCCGCGAAGACCTCGAGCGGGTAGCGCATGCGGTTCTCGAGGCTGCCGCCGTACTCATCGCCGCGGGCATTCGAGACCGGCGAGATGAAGGACGAGATCAGGTAGCCGTGCGCCGCGTGCAATTCGATCATGTCGAACCCCGCGCGGTCGGCCATCTGCGCCGCCTGGGCGAACTGGTCGCGGATCTCGTCCATCTCGGCGCGCGTGATCTCGCGCGGGGTGGCGTTGCCCTTGGCCCAGGGGATCGCCGAGGCGCTGAGAAGGTCCCAGTTGCCCGCGGCCAGCGGCTTGTCCATCCCCTCCCAGCCGATATTGGTCGAGCCCTTGCGCCCGGAATGACCGATCTGGCAGCAGATCCTGGCGTCGGTGAAATCGTGCACGAACCCGGTCAGCCGCCGCCATGCCGCCTCGTGCTCGGGCGCATAGAGCCCGGGGCAGCCCGGGGTGATCCGGCCCGTCGCGCTGACGCAGGTCATCTCGGTGTAGACCAGCCCGGCGCCGCCCTTGGCCCGCTCGCCGTAATGGGTCAGGTGCCAGTCGTTCGGGCAGCCGTCCTTGGCCATGTATTGCGCCATGGGCGAGACGACGACGCGGTTCTTCAACTCCATGTCGCGCAGCCGGAAGGGCACAAACATCGGCGCCCGCACCGGAGCATCCTCGGCCATCCCCGCATGCGTCATGAACCAACGCTCGGCGCTCTCCATCCACTTCGGGTCGCGCATCCGCAGGTTTTCATGGCTGATGCGCTGCGAGCGGGTGAGCATCGAATAATTCAGTTGCACCGGGTCGAGGCCGAGATAGCGCTCTACCTCCTCGAACCACTCCAGCGAGTTGCGCGCGGCGGATTGCAGGCGCAACACCTCCAGCCGGCGCTCTTCCTGGTAGCGGGTAAAGGCGGCCTCCAGACTGTCTTCGGTGTGGATGTATTCGGCCAGCGCGATGGCGCTTTCCATCGCCAGCTTGCTTCCGGACCCGATGGAGAAATGCGCGGTGGCCGAGGCATCGCCCAGCAGTACGACATTCTCGTGATGCCATGTCTCGCACAACACGCGGGGGAACCGCAGCCAGGCAGAGCCGCGTATGTGGTTCGCATTTGTCATCAGCGCGTGACCGTCCAGATGCTTGGCAAAGATCCGTTCGCAGACTGCGATGGTCTCTTGCTGGCTCATCTCGCCAAAGCCGAAGCGGTCGAAGGTCTCTTGCGCGCATTCCACGATGAAGGTCGCGGTGTCGTCGTCGAACTGGTAGGCGTGGACCCAGATCCAGCCATGTTCGGTTTCTTCAAATATGAAGGTAAAGGCGTCGTCGAATTTCTGATGCGTGCCCAGCCAGACGAACTGGCACAGCCGCTGGTCGATCTCGGGCTTGAAGCTGTCGGCATAAAGCTCGCGGGTCCGGGAATTCAGCCCGTCGCTGGCGACCACGACGTCGAACTCCTTGCGGTAGTCTTCGGCGCTTTGCACCTCGGTCTCGAACCGCAGGTCAACACCCAGTTCGCGCGCCCGCTCCTGAAGCAGTAGCAGCAGCTTCTTGCGTCCGATCCCGCAGAACCCGTGGCCCGAAGAGACATGCACCTCGCCCCGGTAATGCAGCGCGATGTCGTCCCAGTAGGCAAAGTTCTCGCCAATCGCCTTGGCGCTGATCGGGTCGTTGGCAGCAAGGTTCTGGAGTGTTTCGTCCGACAGAACCACGCCCCAGCCGAAGGTGTCGTCAGAGCGGTTGCGCTCGATGACCACGACTTCGGCTGAAGGGTCGCGCAACTTCATCGATATTGCGAAATAGAGGCCCGCAGGACCCCCGCCCAGACATGCAATGCGCATTGCGATCTCCCTTTTCGGCGCCACACCCGCCGGGGCCGCGCGTTGGCATGACGGTAGGTGAGTCGGGCATTTATTTCAAGCTTGAAATGTTTTAGCTTAAAGATTACCAATCGCCCCGACAGCATCCAGAATCGGAGACGGACGATGAGGAACACGGACCCCGGCCAAAGCCATGCCGCCAGCCCTGAGGCCGCGCGCGCGAAACCGGCAAGGCTCGTCTGGGAGGATCCCTTTCTGATCGACTCGATGCTGAGCGAAGAAGAGCGGATGATCCGCGACACGGCCCACGCCTACTGTCAGGAAAAGCTCAAACCCCGCGCGCTGCTGGCCAACCGGAACGAAGTCTTCGACCGCGAGATAATGTCCGAGATGGGCGAACTTGGCCTGCTTGGCCCGACCCTGCCCGAAGACTACGGCTGCGTGGGCGCGAATTACGTGGCCTACGGGCTGATCGCGCGCGAGGTGGAGCGTGTCGATTCCGGCTATCGCTCGGCCATGTCTGTGCAAAGCTCGCTGGTGATGCATCCGATCTTTGCCTATGGCACCGAAGAGCAGCGCCAAAAGTACCTGCCGAAACTCGCCAGCGGAGAGTTCGTCGGATGTTTCGGCCTGACCGAACCTGACCACGGGTCCGATCCGGGGTCGATGATCACCCGCGCGGTCAAGGTCGACGGCGGATACAGGCTCAGCGGCGCGAAGAACTGGATTTCCAACAGCCCGATTGCCGATGTCTTCATCGTCTGGGCCAAGTCCGAGGCGCATGGCGGCAAGATCAAGGGGTTCGTCCTCGACAAGGGCGCCGACGGTTTGGCTGCGCCGAAGATCGAGGGCAAGTTCTCGTTGCGTGCTTCGATCACCGGCATGATCATGATGGACGAGGTCTTTGTTCCCGAAGAGAACCTGCTGCCCCACGCCGAGGGTCTGGCCGGCCCATTCGGCTGTCTCAACCGCGCGCGCTATGGCATCGGTTGGGGCGCCATGGGCGCGGCAGAGGCCTGCTGGCACGCGGCCCGGACTTACACCATGGACCGCAAGCAGTTCGGCAAACCGCTCGCCGCGACGCAGCTGATCCAGAAGAAGCTGGCCGACATGCAGACCGAGATTTCGCTTGGCCTGCTCGCAGCGCTGCGGCTGGGTCGCATGATGGACGCGCACGAAAACTCGGCCGAGCTCATAAGCCTGGTCAAGCGCAACAACTGCGGCAAGGCGCTCGCCATCGCGCGTGAGGCACGGGACATGCACGGCGGCAATGGCGTGTCGGACGAATACGGCGTCATCCAGCATGTGATGAACCTTGAAGCGGTCAACACCTACGAGGGGACGCATGACGTGCACGCGCTGATCCTGGGCCGTGGCATTACGGGCCTGCAGGCGTTTCAATGACCGCTCACGGTCGGCGTCCTGCCCTTCCGCTTGCTTGCCTGCGCTGGCATCCTTCCGACGTGACCCTCTGGCCGCACGCGCCAGCCCACCGCAGGAGATTGAAATGGTCGTAAGCCTGACCCGCGACGCGGATATCGCCATCGTGACAATCGACAACCCGCCGGTGAACGCCGTAGGCCTTGCCGTGCGGCAGGGCCTATGGGACGCTGTCGAACGGACAGAGGCGGACGAGACAATCAGGGCGGTCGTGCTGGCCTGCGCCGGGCGCACCTTCATCGCAGGGGCGGATGTGACGGAGTTCGACCAAGCGCCGGTCGCACCCCACCTGCCCGACCTGCTTTTGCTGATCGAGCGCGCAACAAAGCCGTGGGTCGCTGCCGTGCACGGCACCGCCCTGGGCGGCGGTCTGGAAACTGCCATGGCCTGTCACCACCGGATCATGGACGCGGGCGCCAAACTCGGGCTCCCCGAAGTGACGTTGGGCGTGATCCCCGGCGCGGGCGGCACGGTGCGCTTGCCCCGTCTCGTGGCTGCCGAGACCGCGCTTCAGATGATCACAACCGGCAAGCCGATCTCGGCGTCGGAGGCGGTGCAAGCGGGGCTTGCAGACGCCGTCGCGGTACAAGACGTCCTAGCCGAAGCCATCGATCTGGCGCGCACGGCCCCCGCGCCTACGCCGTTGCTGGACCGGGCGGCCCAAGCCCCCACGGACCCCGTCCTCTGGGACGCCGCTGCTGCGAAGATCCTGAAGAAGGCCGCCGGCCAGACCGCGCCGAAAGCCGCTGTCCAGGCTCTGCGCAACGCCTACGAAATGGACGCGCAGGCGGCGCTGGCCGCCGAGAGAGAGACCTTTCTGACGCTGCGCTCCGCCCCGCAATCCGCCGCACTGCGCCACATCTTTTTCGCCGAGCGCGCCACCGCGCGGGTCGACCGGATCAAAGGGGTCGCCCCTCGACCCCTGAACCGGATCGGCATCATAGGTGGCGGCACAATGGGCGCAGGGATTGCCGCGGCCTGCCTGCTGTCGGGCTATTCGGTGCAGATGATCGAGCGCGACGCAGATGCCGCAGAGGCCGGCAAGGCGCGCGTGTCCGGCACATTGGACGGCAGCCTGAAACGCGGGCTGATCTCGACTGAGCAACACGACAGCATGACCCGGGCTTTTGCGGCTTCGGACAGTTACAGCGCCCTCGGCGACACCGATCTGGTGATCGAGGCCGTCTTCGAGGACATGGAGGTCAAGAAAAAGGTCTTTGCCCAAATTGAAGCCGCGGTGGGACCCGACGCCATCATCGCGACCAACACCTCTTACCTCGACGTGAATGAGATCGCAGCCAGCACCGGCACGCCGTCCCGCGTGGTCGGCCTGCACTTCTTTTCGCCCGCGCATATCATGAAACTGCTGGAAATCGTGGTCCCGGACGGCGTCTCGGACCAGACTCTGGCCACCGCTGTGGCCTTTGCCAAGAGCCTGCGCAAGATCCCGGTTCTGGCCGGGGTCTGCGACGGTTTCATCGCGAACCGCATCATGTCCGCCTACCGGCGCGAGGCGGAATACATGATCGAGGACGGCGCCCTTCCATGGGAGGTCGACGCCGCAATGGTCGGTTTCGGCTTGCCCATGGGCATTTTCCAGATGGGCGATCTGGCCGGGCTGGACATCTCCTGGGCGATGCGCAAGCGGCAGGCGGCCACGCGCGACCCGGCCGAGCGCTACGTCGAGATCGGCGACAAGCTGTGCGAGATGGGGCGTTTCGGGCGCAAGACCGGGCGCGGGTACTACCTTTACGAGGACGGATCGAAGGGCACACCGGACCCCGAGGTCGAGGCCCTGATACTGGCCGAGTCCGCGCGCAAGGGTATCGACCGCCAGCCGATGACGGCCGAAGAGATCATGCGCCGCATCCTCGGCGCCATGCAGGCCGAAGGGCGGAAGATCCTCGCCGAAGGCATTGCGCGCTCTGCTGACGATATCGACGTGGTCATGGTGAATGCCTACGGCTTTCCGCGCTGGCGGGGCGGGCCGATGTACATGGCCGGGTCGACCGACGGCTGAGGCGCGGCGCCTCAGCGCGCTCCGGGCGACGGGTTGTTGCGCCAGTTGCGTGGGGTGGGGCCCATCACGTCGCGAAAGGCGCGGGTAAAGCTTGCGGTCTCGCCATAGCCCGCCCGCAGCGCGACCTCCAGCACGCTCAGGCGGGTCTCTGACAGCATCCGCGCCGCACGTTCGATCCGGTGCCGCCTGCCGAGGTCGCGAAACGTCGTCCCTTCGTCGCGCAACCGCCGCCCCAGCGTGGCCGGGCTGACGCCGAGTTGGCGGCAAACCGTTTCCAGTTCCGCGCCTCCGGGTTGTCCGGCGAGGACCTGCCGCACCTCCTCTGTCCAGGTCCCGATGGCGTGACTGCGCTGTGCGAGCAACTGGATGTAGTGCTGCATCAGCGCGACGAGGTTGGGATCGTGGCCCGGCGCGCGACGGGTCATGTCGACGGGCTGGAACCAGATCGCGTTCATTTCCTGATCGAAGAACACCGGCGCGCGGAAAACGGCCTCGTGTGCGCCCAACCGGGCGGGACGGGCGTGTTCGAACCAGACCTCGGACGGCGCATAGCCGGGCCCGAGCAGAAGGCGGATCAAGCGGTCCACGTATCCCAGCGAGAACTCCACATCCTGACGGCGCGGCGTCAGGTCGTCGTCGGTGATCCGGTAACGTACATGCGGTGCCGGGCTGTCGTGCACATCGAAGGCGGTCGCATCCTGGATGGTGAAGACGCTGGACGACAGCGACCGGACGGCATGGGCCAGATCGGGCGAGGCAGCAAAGATATAGCCTGCTGGGCCCACCAGTTCCGGACCCATGCCCGTCGACAGTTCCAGTCCGAAACTCTCGCGGCCCTGCGCCTCGGCGATCCGGTCGAAGAGCCTCAGGTAGGCGGCAAAGGGCATGGTCCCACCTTCGTCCCTCAGGTCCGCCAGGTTCATTCCCTCGGCCGCAAGCAACGACTCGGCGTCGTCCAGCCGCGCCCCGTTCAGGATACCGCGCAGGATCTTTGTCTGAATCCGCCGGGCGCGCTCATATTCGCCTGTTTCAACCATAGCATGACCTGAAACATCAAGAAATTGACGTTATAAATCAAAATGTGACCGGAAAAGGCCGTAACGTCAAGGCACGCGCAGAGCCTGATCCACAGGCCGATTGAACAGGGAACGACATCATGAGTGAGACGCACAGCCGTTTCGCGACCATCGCCATTGTCGACACGAACGGTTTGCTTCGTGGACAGAAGACGCGGGGCGCTGACATTTCGGGACTGCTTGAACAAGGGCCGGGCATGTCGCCCGTGCAACTGGCGCTGGACCCGACCGACGACATTCTGGACATGCCCGGTGTCACCGACGACACCGCCGACTTCCACGACGCGACCCTCGCCGTCGATGCGGCGAGCCTCAGGCATATCCCGTTCGAGCGGGACGAAGACAGCCCGCTGTATCTTGCCGAGTTCACCGGAGAGGCCGCCGCCTTTTGCCCCCGCGCCTTGCTGAGGAAGGTGCTGGGGCGCGTGCGGGACGCCGGGCTGCGCCCCAAGGTTGGCGTCGAGCTGGAATTCACACTGTTCGACGAGACACCCGCCAGTCTTGTTGCCAAGGGCTATGACGGTCTGACCACCGCGACGGCGCATCCCAGCCACGACCTGATCATCTATCAGGCTGCGCAATCGAGGTTCTATGCCGCCGTTGCCGACATGTGCGGGCCGCTCAACATCGGGCTGGGCAAGATGCACGAAGAGATCGGCGGCGGCTTCATGGAATGCTGCATCTCGGCCACCGGCGCGCTGGAGGCCGCGGACCAGTCAGCCTTGCTCAAGAACTTCCTGCGGGTGCTGGCGATGGGTCAGGACAAGACCGTATGTTTCATGCCGCGCTGGTCGGAAGAGGCGGACAGCCAGTCGATGCATATCCATGTCTCGCTGGCGGATGCCGAGGGCGAGCCGGTGTTCTGGAACGCGCAGGCCCCCGACCGGATGAGCGACAGCTTCCGCCAGTTCATCGGCGGGATGCAGACCTATCTGCCCGCGCTCATGCTGATCTTTGCGCCGACGGTCAACGCGTGGCGCCGCTTTGCCCCCGGGACCTTTGCCCCGCCCGCCTTTTCCTGGGGTGTCGAGAACCGCACCACCGCCTTCCGCGTGGTCGGTCACGGCGCGCGCTCGCTGCGGGTGGAAAACCGCCTGCCCTGTTCAGATGCGAACCCGCATCTTGTCATCGCGGCCACCCTCGCCGCCGGTCTGGCCGGCATCGAGGAGGGGCTGGAGCCAAGTGCCCCGACAAGGGGAAACGGTTATGTGCCGGGTGTGGCGCAGGGCCCTGCCCTGCCCGACGGCATGAACGCCGCAATCGAGGCGCTGCGCGGATCGAGCCTTGCCGCCGATTGGCTGTCGCCGCGCTTTGTCGAAACCTTCAGCGCCACCCGCGCCGATCAGGCCCGCAAGTTCGAGGGCAAGACCCTGATCGACGAACGCCGCCGCTTTTTCGAGCTGGGGTAAGCCATGAAGATCGGTATTCTCGAATGCGGTGAGAACCGCCCCGACTGGGCCCGCTTCGGGCGCTTCGCCGACTGGTTCCCGCCGCTTCTGGCTGAAGCGGGTCAGCCGTTCGACACCCGGTTCTATGCCGTGTGGCAAGGCGAATTGCCCGACAGCGCAGTTGAATGCGACGCCTGGCTGCTGACCGGCAGCCCGGCCAGTGTTCTGGACGATGCGCCGTGGCAGCGCGCGCTTTCGGACTTTCTTGCCCCGCTTGTCGGGCGCGTGCCGCTGATCGGGATCTGCTACGGGCACCAGCATCTGCATCACATGCTGGGCGGGCGGGTCGAGGAGTGCCGCGACTGGGGCATCGGCGTCCACCATTACGACGTCACGGCCCTGCCCGACGGGGTCGAAGAGGACGACGGCGGCGGCATCAGCCTGATTGCCCTGCACCACGATCAGGTGACGCACCCTGCCCCCGGAACCCGGGTTCTGGCCGGGTCGGCCTTTTGCCCCTACGGCATCACGCAGATCGGCCCGCGTACGCTGACCATCCAGCTTCACCCCGAAATGGACCCGGCCTTCGCCGCCGAGGTCTACGACTTTGAACGCCAGAGGATCGGCGAAGCCGCCACGGAGGCCGGGCTCGCCGCTCTGGATAGCCCGCGCCAGACCACGCGCGCCGCGCAGTGGATCATGGCGTTTCTCGCCCATGCATCGGAGGACAGGACATGACGACGACCGAACAGACCAGACCCCGGACCCGGATCGACCTTGCCGATGCGGGGTTGTGGCAGGACGGTCCGCCGCAGGCGGAATTCGCCCGCCTGCGCGCCGAAACACCGGTCGCCTGGAACGAGCGCCACGACGGGCACCGCGGCTTCTGGGCGGTGACTCGCTACGATGACATCGTAGCCGTGTCCAAGGACACCGAGACCTATTCTTCGCGCAATGGCGTCATCTCGCTCGACGATTTCGACGACGCGCAGAACGACAAGCGGCGCACGCTGCTGGAAATGGACCCGCCGCAACACGGCAAGATGCGGATGATCACCCTGCCCGGCTTTACCCGGCGCGGTGTCGGCGGGCTGGAGGCAGACGTGCGCAACCGCGTCGCCGCCCTGCTGGACGACCTGGCCGGCACGGGAAGCTTCGAGGCGGTCGAGACGCTGACCAAGCAGGTGCCGATCATCACGCTCTGCTCGCTCTTGGGTATTCCGACCGACCGGACCAAGGATTTGATCCGCTGGTCGGACATGCTGATTGGTTCGGACGATCCGGACTTCGTCGATCCGATCGTGGACCAGTATTCGGAGGCCGAGCGCCGGATGATGCCCTTCGGCCATCCCGCCGCGCTTCAGGCCTTCGAGATGGGGCGCGAGCTGGCCTCGGACCGACGCGCCAATCCGCGCGAGGATGTGATCACGATGCTGGTGCAGGCGCAGGTGGACGGGCGTCCCCTGACCGAGGACGAATTCCTCAATTATTTCCTGATGCTGGTCGTGGCCGGCAACGAGACCACGCGCCACACGATGAGCCACGGTCTGCGCGCTCTGGCCGATCATCCGGGCGAATGGGATCGTTTTCGGGCCGGGGGGATCAAGAGCCAGACCGCCACGGACGAGATCCTGAGATGGGCCTCGCCCGTCCATTTCGTGCGCCGGATCGCAACGCGGAACATGGCACTGGCCGGCGCAGAGATCGCCACGGGGGACAAGGTCGCGATGTATTTCACGTCAGGCAATCGCGACGAGGCTCACTTCGATGCGCCCGACCGGTTCGACATCGGCCGCGCACGCAACCCGCACATGGCCTTCGGCAAGGGCGGGCCGCATTTCTGTCTTGGAAACTTCGTGGCCCAGTTGCAGATTCGCGTTTTGATCGAAGAACTGGCCACCCGCGTCGCCCGGATCGAAACCACGGGGCGGGTGGACATCCTGCGCTCGAACCACATCCACGGGGTCAAGGCGCTGGATCTCGCGTTTCATTCCGCGTGATCCGGGCGCAAAGGGCCGCCGCAATGCTCCGGCCCTTTGCACGGCGCGCAGCGGCGATGGTGTTCATGCACGCGGGGACACCGGCATGGACCGAGGTTTCTAGCACGATCTCGGGGATCTCTTCCCGGCTCACGCCGGTATTCATCGCCGCGCGCATCTGAAAGTCGAATTGGCCCGGCCCGCTCAAGCATATCCGAGAACGTATGGCTTAGGACCAAATCCGCAGCCTCTGGGTGGCACGCGTCCAGTTCCTTTGCCCCGGCTCAGGACGCTCCAGTTTGGCAAGCACACGGGTCAGACGATCGGATGTATCGCTCATGTGTCCACCCTTCATGCCTTCGTCGGTGCGGCGCGCGCCGGAAACCGGACGTTCGGCGCGGCCTGAAAATCGCGATGCGCGCGGTCAAGCCGGACCGTGCGCACGTGTGTCGCTGCACCGGGTGGGTACACTTTGACTACAAGCTTGCCGTTTGCGGCACGGAGGGCAAGAGGCCCCCACGTGCACCAAACGCGCCGTTCGATGGAACCGGGCATCCGGGCCGCGCCAAAACGCGGCGGAGCCACACAGGCCCGGCACAGGCCCGCGCGCCTCACATCATGCGCGGCAGGAACAACACCAGCGCCGGAAAGGCGAGGATCAGCGCTACGCGCACCACGTCGACCAGCAGGAACGCCCAGAGGCCGCGAAAGATCGTGCCGAGTGAGACATCCTTGACGACCGACTTCAGCACGAAGGCGTTCAGACCAACGGGTGGCGTGATATAGCTCAGCTCTGTGACGATCACCACGTAGACGCCGAACCAGATCAGATCGTAGCCCAGCCCGGCCACTATGGGATAGAAGATCGGGATTGTGAGGGTGATCATCGACAGCCCCTCCAGAACGCAGCCCAGGGCAAGGTAGATGGCCGTGATGATCAGGATTGCCACCAGCCGGTTGTCGGTCACGGTCACAAGGTCCTGAATGTCGCGGCCCATGCCCGACAGGTTGACGTAATTCGCGAAGGTCAGCGCGCCGAAGAGGATCAGGAACATGCTCGCCGTGGTCTTGGCGGTGTCGAAGAGCGTGCGCATCAGGTCGGAGAGGTTCATCCGGCGTTGCAGGATAACCAACAGGAACGCGCCCCCAGCCCCCATGCCCGCGCTCTCTGTCGGGGTGAAGACGCCAAGGTAAATGCCGCCCATCACGAAGACGAACAGGCAGAGCGCTCCGATCACGCCCTTGAGAGAGTATAGGCGCTCCGCCAGTGGCAGCTTGGGTTCGGTCGGAAGATCGAACTTGCCCGTGGCGATGGAAATCCGCACGGCGACGACGTATAGCGCGATGCCGATCAGACCCGGGACGATGCCCGCAAGGAACAGCTTGCCGATGTCCTGCTGGGTCATGATCCCGTAGAACACCAGAATGACGGAGGGCGGGATCAGGATGCCCAGAGTACCCCCGGCTGCGATCGAGGCCGTAGACAGGCTGTCGGGATAGTTGAACCGTCGCATCGACGGCATGGCGATCTTGGTCATGGTCGACGCGGTGGCCAGCGATGAGCCGCAGACCGACGAAAAGCCTCCGCAGGCGATCACGGTGGCCATGGCCAGCCCGCCCTTGCGGTGACGCAGCCAGGAATAGGCGGCTGTGTAGAGGTCGTTGGCGATGCCCGACTGGACGACGAAATTGCCCATCATCAGAAACAGCGGCAGGATCGACAGCGCATAGGCGCGGCTGTTGTCGAAGAAGGTCTGCCCCAAGAGCGCCAGCGACGGCGCCCAGCCGATGATCGCCACGGTGCCGATGGTGCCCACGAGGGTCAGCGCCAGCCCGATGGGCACGCCTGCAAAGAGCATCCCGAAGAGGACGACGAGACCGATTTCCCACTCAGCCATTATGGCCTCGCTTTCCTAGTATCTGCACGAGGGTGATGACCGCAGCCGCTCCACAGAGCACCGCCACCCCGTAGGCGAGGGGCGCAAGCGGCAGCTTGAGCGTCGGCGTCGTGCCGCCATACCCGGCGATCTGGTCGCCGATCTTCCACAGCCGCCACGCTACCACCCCGAGAATGCCGGAGGAGACCAGCGCCACGGCTGTTTCCAGAACGGCCTGGAGCCAACCGGACAGCCGTGCCGTCAGAACGTCGACATAGATATGGTCGCGGTCGAGACTGGCGGCGGGCAGGCCGATGAAGATCACGGCGGCCAGCATCAACTCGGTCAGTTCGGTGGCGCCCTTGACCGGTGCGTTCATCAGATAGCGCCCCAGCACGTCCGCCATGGTCAACAGCATCATGGCAAGCAGCAGCACCGCGCATATCGCTGCGATGCCGCTGCGCAGCCAGCGGGTCACCCCGCTGGCTGCAGAAATCGTTGCGGTCATTCCGCTTCGAGCTTGGCGATTTCGTCGAGCAGCATGTCATAGGCCGCCTGCCCGTCGACGCCGGTCTCGGAGATCAGGGCGATGTTGGCTTCGATCACCGGCTTGAACCGCTCTTTCAGCGTGGCGATGTCCTCGGGCGTGGCGTCGTAGATGTCGAGTTTGCCCTCCATCGCGGCGCGGCCCGCCGCGTCGGCCTTGTTCCACATCTCGCCCGCCTTGTGCGCGAGCGGCTCGCCGATGATCTCTTCGATGGCGGCCTGGTCCTCGGGTGCGATGGAGTCCCATTTTGCCTGGTTCATCACGAAGAGGAAGGCGGTGTTGTAGACCCCACCCTCTGCCACGAAGGCCGACGACAGCAGATCCCCCAGCCGGAAGAAGTTGACGGACTCCCACGGGAAGAAGATCCCGTCCGCCACCTTCTGGCTCAGCAGCTCATAGGATTTCGACGAAGGCCCTTCGACCGGTACGGCGCCGAGCAATGAGGCCAGGTCATGCGCCACGACTGAACCGACACGGATCTTCTGGCCTTCGAGGTCGTCGACGCTGGCGATCGGCGAAGACGAGAAGATCTGTCCCGGTCCATGGGTGTGGACGGCCAGCACCTTGACGCCTTCGTATTCCCCGGCCTCGGCCAGCATCGCGTCGTGCACGCGCTGATAGGCCACCGAAGATACCACGGCATCCGAGGTCAGGAAGGGCATCTCGGCGACGGCGGAGGTCTTGAACCGGCCCGGCGTGTAGCCCTGGACCGAGTAGCCGATATCGACCACGCCGTTCTTGACGAGATCGAAGGTGGCAGGGGGCGGTCCCATCGGGGCGGGCAGGACGTTGACCGTGACGCGGCCCTCGGTGACGCGCTCGATATCTTCGGCGAAGGGCAGCACAAAGTCGGTGACCTGCGGATGGGTCGGCGGCAGCCAGCTGTTGAGCGTGAGGACGGTATCTGACCACCCGGCGGTTGCGGTGGTCACGGTCGCCACGCAGGCGGTGGCAAGAACTCTGGTTATGGTTTTCATTCGAGCGTTTCCCTGTTGGTTGAAAGAAGTGCCCCGTTCATCCGGGGTCTGGTTGGGTTTCTGGCCGGGGGCGGAGATAAGGGGTGGTCCGCCCCCGGCCGACACCCCTGCTGGCGCGCGTCCGGGGAGGATCAGGCGGGCCTGTGCAGGTGGTGATAGTCGCGGCTGAAGTAGACGAGCCCGGCGGCGGGCCGGTCCGACAGGTGCACCGCGCGGACTTCGCAGAACATCACCGAATGGGTGCCCTGTTCGAGCAGGCTGCCGATCCGGCAATCGAGCGCGACATTGGCATCCGTCAGCACCGGAGAGCCAGTGGCGCGGGTGATCCAGTCGCCATAGGCGAAGCGGTCGACGCCTTCGACGTAACGGGCGAAGGTGTTGCACAGGTCCTGATGCTGGCTGGCCAGCACGTTGACGCAGAGCGTACCGTTCTGCAGGAACTTGTCGTGCACAAAGCTGTTTCGGTTGATGCAGACCAGCACCGTGGGCGGGCTGTCAGTGACCGAGCAGACTGCCGAGGCGACCAGCCCGTGTTTGCCCGCCGGCCCGTCGGTGGTGATCAGGTTCACCGCCGCGCCCATGCGGCTCATGCCTTCGCGGAAGGCGATCTGGTCTTCGGTCAGGTCCATGTCGTCCCCTTTCAGATGTCCAGCACGAGTTTGCCGCGCCCGCGCGAGCAGCAGACGCACATCTGGTCGCCGTCTTCGCGTTCTTCGTCGGTCAGGAACTGGTCGCGGTGGTCGATGTCCCCGCTCAGAACGTCGGTCACGCAGGTGCCGCAGACGCCTTCTTCGCATTTGACGTCGATCTTGATGCCGTGCTCGGCCAGTTTCTTGGCGATGGTGTCTTCCGGCCCGATCGTCAGCGTCACACCCGAGGCGCGGGCCTCGACCTCGAAGCTGTCGCCGGTCAGGTCCACATCGGCCGAGAAATACTCGCGGTGCACGTTCCCGGTCGCGTGGCCCGCCGCTTCGGCGGTGTCGATCACCCAGTCCATGAAGCCCTGCGGGCCGCAGACGTAAAGATGCGTGTCCGGCGCGGGCGCGGGCAGGTCGCGGGTCAGGTCCAGCTTTTGCTCTGCCGCTTCGTCGTCGTGGTGGAACACCACGCGGTCGGAGAATGGCGCAGCCTTCAGCGCGTCGTGAAAGGCGGTCACGGATTGCGAGCGGGTGCAATAGTGCAGGACAAAATCCTTGCCGAGCGCGTGCAGCCGTTTCGCCATGGCGATCATCGGTGTGATGCCGATGCCCCCTCCCAACAGCACCGTCTTTGTGGCGCTTTCATCCAACGGGAAGTGGTTGCGCGGGCCTTCGACCTTCAGCGTCGCGCCGGGCTGTGCCACGCGGTGCACCTCGACAGAGCCGCCGCGCGAGGCCGGGTCCTTCAGCACGCCGATCTCGTAGAACCCGGTTTCCGCCGGGTCGGAGCACAGCGAATACTGGCGCCACAGATCCACGTCGGGCAGGTAGATGTCGAGATGCGCGCCGGCGGTGACGGACGGAAGGTCGTCGCCCGTCAACCGGATGCGGGCGATGCCGCCCCGGTCGTCGATCCGCTCGGTCACGGTCAGGGTCATGGTATCGGTCATGTCGAGGCTCATCTCATGTAGATCCCGCCGTTCACGTCCCAGCAGGCGCCGTTGACGAAGGCCGCGCGCGGGGCTGCGAGCATGGAGACCAGCTCGGCCACGAACTTGGGATCGCCGAGGTCGCCCACGGGGATGTTCTTCCTGGCGGCGTCGATGTTGTCGCCCAGGACCTCGCGCACCATGGGCGTGTCCATCGGGCCCGGCGCGATGGCGTTGCAGGTCACGCCAAAGGGCGCGAGGTCGCGGGCAAAGATCTTGGTCAGCGTCAGGATCGCGCCCTTGGAGGCGGCGTAATGCGCCCCCGTGGCCGTCCCGCCGTTCTGCCCGGCCAGCGAGGCCATGTTGACGATCCGGCCATAGCCGCGCTCCTTCATGTGGCGGCCGAAGATCTGGCAGCCGGCAAAGGTGCCGCCCGCATTGGTGGCCATCACCTCGTTGAAGAAGGCGGGGTCGATGTCGAGCACCGGCTGCACGGCTGTGCGCGCGGCATTGTTCACCAGCACCTCGACAGAGCCGTAGAAGGTGATGCACTGGTCCAGCACCGTCTGGAAATCTTCGGGCTTTGTCACGTCCAGCGTAGCGGTCGTCGCCGTTTCTCCGGAGAGGTCCAGTTCCGATGCCAGAGCCTTGGCATGCTCCGGTTCCATGTCGGTGATGACGACGCGAAAGCTGTCGCGGTGCAGGGCGCGGGCGACTTCGGCGCCAAAGCCGCGCGCGCCGCCGGTGATGACGGCGGTCTGAATCTGATCTGGCAAGGGCGCCACCATCAGAACAGATAGCTGAACGAATTCAGCATCCCGTCGGAGTTGAGCAGCTTGACCACTTTGCGGTGCAGCTTGAAGCCGCCGTCAACGGCCTTCAGCTCGTAGTAGGCGTTGCCAGCCCAGGTCCGCTGACGCCCGAACTTGTCCTCGATGAGATGCTCGGCCGCGCGCACGGCGATCAAGTCGCCCTCGGTCTTGTCGATCACGATACGGCTGATCGTGCGCACGGTGACGGCGGGCGGCGCCGAGGAAATCGAGAACCCGGCCTGAAAGCGCCCGATCCGGTCACGCCGCATCTTGGCGTTGTCGTAGCACAGGTTGAGCTGGTTGGCGTAATCCTCGCCCGCGCCCATCGGCATGATGTAAAGCCCGTCCTCGGTCCAGAGGTCCAGCCACTCGTCATAGGCGCAGGCGTCCAGCAGGTCGGCCTCGTGCCAGAGAAACCGGGTCACATCCATGAGAAGCGCATTGGTGTCGATCTTGGACATCTCGGTCATGCCATCATCCTCTTCCACATCTTGTAGGCGGCGCGCATGCCGGTCTCGGCGCTGATATGGCCACGCGGGCCGGCGGTGCCCGGCTCTTCGTCGACCATGCCGCGGTTCACCAGGATGGGCAGTTGCTCGCCGCCCTTGGTACCGCGCTGGACGCGCTCCCAGACCTCGGCGTCATCGGGGCTGCCAAAACCCATCGGGCCCTGGAAGTGCTCGTGCAGGCGCAGGCGCATCTGGTTCGCCGCCGCCGGGCCGCCATCCATGCCAAGCGCCATGTGGCGGATATCGGTCCGCTCGACGCTGACCGGGGTCAGCACCCGGAAGAAGGCGAGGCTGAAGGACACGTTCGGGAAGAGGTTCAGGTTGAACCCCGCCCCGCCAACCGCGCGGACGATGCGGCGCACCTGGTCATCGGGATAGCCTTCGTCGCGCAGCTCCTGCGCCAAAGCCGAGAAGCGTTCCGGGATCGGCGCGTCGAGATTGGCCTCCAGATCCTCTAGCTCGGGGATCATCATCATGACCGAATGGCCATTGCCCAGGTCCTCGACCCAGCCCTTGCCCTTGTCGAGAAAGTCGAACATCTCGTTCGTCGCGCCGTCGAGCGTCTGCATGAAGCTCTTGTGCACCACCGGGAAGTGGTAGGCGTCGGTGGTGTTTTCCAGCTGCACCTTCCAGTTCATCGGCACGGTGAACTGATGCTCGCCCAGCACCTTCACCGGGAACCCGCCGCCCTGTTTCATGAACAGGTCGATATAGCGGCAGACCTCGGGGCCGAGGAAATCGACCAACGGTTCGATGTCGTCGTTGAAGGTGGCGAAGACCATGCCGTTATAGGCCTCGGTCCGCAGTTTCAGGAGGCCATGCTGGGCTTTGTCGAAATCGTCGCCGTATTGCTCGGGGTAGGGCAGCGCGCGCAGGCTGCCGTCCAGCGCATAGCCCCAGCCGTGATAGGGGCACTGGAACGAGGCGGTCTTGCCCTTCTTGACCTCGCAGACTGTCGCGGCGCGGTGACGGCAGCGGTTGACCATGCAGTGGATCTTGCCCTTGCGGTCGCGCACGACGATCACGGGTTCCAGACCCACGTTTGACAGCTTGAACGACCCCTTGTCGGGGAATTCGCTTTCATGGGCGACAAAGACCCAGGTCCGCTTGAAGACCTTCTCCATCTCTTCGGCGAACAGATCGGGGTCTTCGTACATCTCGGTCGCGACCTTGGCGTTCTCTTCGTCGTAGAGCGCGTCGAGATCGCTGAATTTCGGCATATCGAGGGACATGGCTCAGCTCCTGTGCTGTGCGGGAATTTCCAAGGCGCGACCCATGCGCGCCTCGACGGTCATGTACTTCCACAGGCGGTCGTTGCCTTCGCCCACCTGGATGGTGCGCAGCAGGTTGCAGGCGGCCTGCACGGTCTCGCGGTCGGGGAAATCGGCCATGATGTACCAGGTGAAGGGGAAGCCCTGCGTCGCGCCGACCATGGTCTGGTCATCGTCGAAGGTGCCGGTGATCTCGACGCCCTCCAGGTCGGCGATGCCGCGCATCAGCGCCTGCGTCGCGGTCCAGACCGGGCCGATCTGATCGAAGGGCAGCGAAAAGAACGTCGGGTGGTTGTTGAAGCACAAAAGCGTGCGGATCGGGGTCTTGTCGGACATCGGGGCCTCCTACGGGTAGCCGGGCATGGTGGGTTCGTCGAACATCGCCGCACCCGCCCCGGTAAAGGTGCCTTCGGACAGGAAGGCGTGCTGGGCGACGGACGCGGCGTCGATCATGTTGCGGATCAGGGGGTGGCCCTGCTCGATGGCGTTGGACCCGCCAAGGGCGAAGGCCAGGCGCGCGGCCTCTGCCCCGTCGCGGGCCGCCTTCGAGGCGACAAGGCGCAGGCGGACATGCATGTCGCGGTCCACCGCCTCCTGGTGGTCGAGCTGCTCCCAGGCCTCGTCCTGCGTGTCGTAGAACGCGGCCCGCGCGCCGAGGTAGAGCCCCCGGGCCTTGGCGTATTCGGCTTGCAGGTAGGGGCGCGCGCCGGGCTTCGGGGCACCGGTGACCGACTGGCGACTCGCGCTTTCGTGGATATAATCCAGCGCCGCGCGCGCCGCGCCAAGCGCCACGACGGCAAGAACCTGGCTGGCCAGCGCCATGGAGGGATAGCGGAACTGCTTGTCG
The DNA here is from genome assembly GCF_039724765.1 of Sagittula stellata E-37. Classification (NCBI taxonomy): domain Bacteria; kingdom Pseudomonadati; phylum Pseudomonadota; class Alphaproteobacteria; order Rhodobacterales; family Roseobacteraceae; genus Sagittula; species Sagittula stellata. The sequence goes on from NZ_CP155731.1 coordinate 60,566, forward strand.
TCCATGCTGGGTTTTGCGCCCCGCACGAAGGTCCACTCGGGCGGCACCACCACGCCATCGACCTTGATGTCGTGGCTGCCGGTGGCTGCCAGTCCGACTGTTTTCCAGGTGTCGACCACCTCGACCTTTTCGCGGGGCATGATCGCGATCAGTGGCAGCTTGGTGTCGTTGCCTTCTACCTTGATGCCAGCACCGGCCAGGTCAGCGCCCATGATGCCCGAACCCCATGGCCATTGCCCGCGCACCTCGTAGCCGCCGTCGACTGTCTTGGCTGTCTGCGGCGGGAACATCGCACCGGCAAAGACCGTGTCGGGATTGGTCCGGAAGATCTTGGTATAGGTCTCGACCGGCAGGGTCGCGAGATACGTGGCCGAGACGCCGAAGCTGGCCACCCAGCCCGCCGAGGCATCGGCGGCCGAGATGTCCTCGATCAGGCGGCAGAAGGCGGATGGCGACATGTCGCTGCCGCCGAACCGTTCCGGGACGAAGGCACGGTAGACGCCAAGCGCCTTGAACTGGTTCACCACGTCCTGGGGGATATGGCGCAGCGACTGGAACTCCGTCGCGCGGGCACGGATGCTGTCGAGCACCGCGTCCTTGGTTTCGGGCTTTTGAGCCACGGGGGCTTGGGCGTTCATGCGAACTCCTCCTTTCGGAACATGGGGCAGGTGTCGGCCATCCATTCGGCAACCGCGCAAAGCTGCGCATCGGCGCCCTTTCGGCCGACGATCTGAAGACCCAGCGGCAGCTCCCCGAGAACGGGAAGCACAATCGCCGGATGGCCGGTCAGGTTGAACGGCCGCAGGAAGCGGGTCAGCGGCAGGACCTTTGCGGGATCCGTGGCCTCGTCCAGCGTCGGGGGCACGGTCGGCATTGCAGGGGTGATCAGCACGTCAACCGAGGCCAGCGCCGCGTCCACCTCAGCTGTGAACCGGGTCCGGACGTCTTCGGCTTGCTCAAGCCGGTCAGGCGTGATCGCCCCAGCGGCGGACAGCCGTGCGCGCACGTCATCGCCAAGCCGCGGGTCGTCCAGCAAGGCGTGGCAGGCTCTGTAAGTCTCTGCGCCGATCACCGTCATGGCCGCGTCGAAGGCCTCTTCCATGCCGGGAAGCTGGACGTATCCGGCCTCTGGCAAGCCTTCCATCAGGCCGTAGACCAGCGGTTCTCCGATCCGCGGATCGAGGTCGTCGACCCTCACACGCGCCATGCGCGGCGCGGCGGTCAAAGGCTCTGGCGTAAACGTCGGATCGGCGGCCTGCATCGCACGGGTCAGCACCTTGGCGGAGCGGGCTAAGACACCTACGCAGTCCAGCGTGCTTTCTGCCGGATGGCAGCCGTCGCGGCTGATCCGGCCAAAGGTGGGCTTGATCCCGTAGAGGCCACAGCAGATCGCGGGCTGGCGGACCGAGCCGCCGGTATCGGTGCCGACCGCCGCGTCGCAGAGGTCCCCGGCCACGGCAACCGCCGACCCGGAGGACGAGCCACCCGGAATGCGGTCGGGCCAGCGCGGGTTCACCGGCGTCCCGAAGGCCGCGTTCACCCCGGTCATACCGTAGGCGAGCTCGTGCATCTTGGCCTTGCCCACGACATGGGCACCGGACGCAAGCAAATCTTCGACAACCTTCGCATGGGCCTTCGCCGGGGCGCCGTCGGCCAGCGCGGCAGAGCCCGAGGCCGTGACATGCCCGGCGATGTCGATGCAGTCCTTCACCGCGACCGCCAGACCGTCAGCGGTCCCGAGGTCGAGGTTTGAAACGAATGCAGAATATCGGTCCGTCGAGACGGTCATTGCGCTTTCCCTGTGGTTCTGGTGCCCGTCTTTGGTCGCGGGATTTACAGTAAAATTACCGCGTCATTGATCTCAGTCAAGAAAATTCATGTGAATTTTACATTTTCCTGTCGCTCGCACAGTTTATCGGCTATTTTACGGGAATATTACCACAACAAGGAGGCTCCAATGTCTGAGAATCAGATCGAACAGCTGCAAACCCGGATCGCGATCCTTGAGGCCGAGGCCGAGGTGCGCCGGGTTCAGGCGCGCTACATGTTCCTGTGCGACACACCGAATCCCGAGTTCGGGTGCAACGACGATGCCGAGCGTATCGACCGGATCATGGAGCTGTTCGCGCCCGAAGCAGTCTGGGAAGGCGTCGGCGAATACTATGACAACCAATTCGGCCGGGCCGAGGGCTGGGACGCGGTCAAGAAGCACTTTCAGGGCTTCTGGGGGGGCAAGACCGATCCCGCCCTGATCCTGAACTGCCACTACCTGACGTCCGAGCAGATCCGCGTGTCTGACGACGCCATGACCGCCGAAGGCAATTGGGTGCACATGCAGCCCTGGCTTTTCTCGGACGGCAAGGCGCTCTTGCGCTCGTCGCGGCTTTGGAACAGCTACCGCAAGTGCGAAGACGGCAAGTGGCGCTATACGCGCAACCGGACGGAAAACGTCTTTGTCGCCCCCCTGCCCGCGACATGGGCGTCGGACTACCCGTCGAAATCGGTGCTGATGACGCCGTGAAGACCCGACGCGCAAACGGCGCATACAAAGGGTCCGGAGCTTGCAGGCCCCGGACCCTTTATTGTATCGGAACACGCGTTTAAGGTCGCTAGACCAAGACATCCATAGAAGGAGAGTCATGCACAGAGGTCTCGATTGAACCGCAGTTTGCGGTATCGCCCGGCAGAATTGCCGGCCCTTTTTGCATGACAACTATGGAGGTCTCATGGAGACCAATACCCTGACGATCCGGCCTTTTGACTGGGCCCGGGATCTTACGACCCTGTCCGACATCTGGTTTGACGCATCTCTGAAAGCGCACCCGTTCATCGGGGAACCGAGGCTGCGCGAACAGCGCAAGCAGATCGAAGACCAGTACCTTCCCAAGGCCGAAACCTGGGTTGCCTGCCTTGATGACAAGGCGGTCGGGTTCATCAGCTTGTTGGGACACTTCGTCGGCGGGATATTCGTCGCTCCCGACTGCCACCGTCTGGGCATCGGGCGGCGGCTGATCGCGCATGCGCTGGACCTGAAGGGGGAGCTTTCCCTCGAGGTTTACACGCACAACCAACAAGCCGTCCGCTTCTACGACACACTTGGCTTTGAGGAGGTGTCACGAAGGGACAAGGATGACCTTGGGTGTCCCTTTCCCAATATCACTCTTCACGTGAAAGCCTGAACGCGCGCCGGGCAAAGCGCGCTTTGCCCGGCTCATGCCTGTCCCCACAAGTGGCTTAACTATAGGCGACGCAGACCGACTTGGTTTCCAGGAAATTATCCAGCGCGCCCGACCCATGCTCGCGCCCGATCCCTGACTGTTTGAAGCCGCCGAAGGGCATGTTCTGGTCAGGGATGTTGTGGCTGTTGATCCAGACCGTCCCCGCCTGCACCTTTGGCACCAGCCGCATGACGCGGTTGATGTCCCGACTCCACAACGACGCGCCCAAGCCATATCGCACGTCGTTGGCCATCGCGATGACCTCATCCTCGGTGTCGAAGGGGGTGATCGTTGCGACCGGGCCAAAAACTTCGTCCTGCATGAGCGCCGATTGCGCCCCCGCCCCTTCGAAAAGCTGAGGCGCGACGAAATACCCGGCGTCGGGCGCCTCGCCGGACAAAAGCGGTGTCGCCCCGTCTTCGATTCCCTTGTCGATGGCGCCTTTGACATGGGCATGATGTTTGGCGCTGACCAACGGGTTGATCTGGTTCGCCGGGTCCATGCCCGGGCCGATGGGCAGGGAGGAGACGATGTTCTTGAGCACACTCACCGCCTCTTTGTAGATGCCGCGCTGGATGAACAGCCGCGCGCCCGCGCAGCAGGTCTGCCCGGCGTTGAGAAAGATCCCGATCCCGGCGGCGGGGCCCAGCAGGGACAGGTCCATGTCGTCGAACATGACCATAGGGGCCTTGCCGCCCAGTTCGAGAGTCACGGGTTTGACGTCCTGCATCGCTTGAACGCCGATTTTCTTGCCCGTCTCGGTCGAGCCGGTGAAGGTGATCTTGTTCACGCCCGGATGACGTACCAGCGCCGCGCCCACGGCTCCGCCTCCGGTCACGACATTGACGACGCCGTCGGGGAACCCGGCCTCGCGCACAAGCTCGACCAATCGCAAGGAGGTCAGCGGCGTTTCCTCAGCCGGTTTCAGCACCACCGTGCAGCCTGCCGCCAGCGCGGGCGCGATCTTCCACACGGCCATGTTCAGCGGGAAGTTCCACGGCGTGATCGCGGCCACGACGCCGACCGGCTCCTTGCGGGTGAAGGCGGTGTATTGCGTGCCCGGCGGGATCGCGATGGACACGTCGAGCGTCTCGCCCCGGATCTTGGTGGCCCAGCCCGCCATGTAGCGGATGTATTCCGCCGAGGACATCACCTCGATCAGGCGGCTCATCATGATGGACTTGCCGTTCTCCAGCGTTTCGAGCTGCGCGAGCTCTTCGCCGTTCTCTTCGATCAGGTCGGCGAGTTTCAGCATCAGGCCGGTGCGCCCGGCACCGGACATGCTGCCCCAGGTCCCCGCCATTGTGGCACCGGCGGCAGCGACGGCGCGGTCCACATCCGCTTCGCTGGCCTCCGGCACACTAGCCAGCACCGTACCGTCGGCGGGGTTGAAGACATCGAAGCTGCCCGCTTCGCCGTCGCAGCTTGTGCCGCCGATCAGCATCTTCGGGGCTTTGAGAAAGTCGGTGACGGCAGCGGCGATGCTGCTCGGGGCCTTGTCGGGGGCGCCAATCTTCATGGTTAACTCCTTTGTGCCTTACGCACGCGTCTGGGGGTCTGGGGACGCCTCGGCCGACCACTCACGAACCGTGGTGCGGATGGCCTGGACGACGATGAACAGGATGGCGAGGACGAGGATCGCGGAAATCGGGCGGCTGACGAAATCGAGCGGGCCTTCGATCCGGGCCGCGGCGGCGCGCAGTTTGACCTCCATGATGTTGCCGAGAACCATCCCGAGGATGATCGGCACCACCGGCAGGTTCAGCCGCTTGAGGATCAGGCCGAACACGCCGAACCCGGCGGCGACCAAGCAGTCCACGGCCGAATTGCGGAGCGAGTAGATGCCCACGAAGCTCATGATCAGGATCGCCATGCCCAGGAACCGGGTCGGCACGCGGATCAGGCGGATCAGCAGGTTTGACGACACCAGCATCCACAGGATCACGATGACATTGAGTACGATCAGCGCCAGATACAGCGCATAGACGAAGTCGAGCTGGTTCTGGAACAGCCCCGGCCCCGGCACCACGTTGTGCACGTAGAAGACCGACAGCATCATGGCGGTCAGCGCCTCGCCCGGGATCCCCAGCGCCAGCAGCGGGATCATGGCGGCGGCGGGCACGGCGTTGTTGGCGCTTTCCGAAGCGACAAGCCCCTCGGGGCTGCCCCTGCCGAAATCTTCCGGCGTCTTCGAAAAGCGCCGCGCGGTGGTGTAGCTGAGGAACTGGGCCGTGAACTCGCCCACGCCGGGGATCATGCCCATCAGCACGCCATAACTCGACCCGGTCAGCGCCACCCGCTTGAAGCCCAGCACTTCGCGGATTGCCCGGACCATGGACCCGCTGACGGGCTGCGTGTCGGGCGCGCTTTCCGGTTCGATCATCAGCGCGAAGGCCTGCGATATCGCGAAGAGGCCCAACACCACGACGATCAGGTCGAGCCCCGAGGTCAGCCAGCCCATGCCGAAGGTATAGCGCATGGTGTAGGCGACCGGCTCCATTCCGACCGATTGCAACAGGATGCCGAGGCCCGCCGTCATTCCGGCGGCGGCCATCTGGCCCTTGTGGGCGATGATCACCAGGACGATCCCGAGGAGCGCCGCGAGGAATATCTCGCGGGAGCCAAACATGGGCGCGACCTTGGCCAGGACCGGCGACAACAGGATCAGCACGAGGATGGAGAAGATGGCGGACAGGAAGCTAGCCCCGTAGGCCAGTCCAAGGGCGCGCAACGCCTGACCCTTACGCGTCATGGGATAACCATCATAGGTGCTTAGCGCATTGACCGCCGTTCCGGGTGTGTTGATCAGGATCGCGGGCAGTGAGCCGCCGTACATGCTGGACCCGTAGATCCCCAGCAGCAGGGTCAGGCCGACCAGTGGCTCCATCGAAAAGGTCGCCGGCAGCAGGATGGCGATGGCGACCGCAGGCCCGACGCCGGGGATCGCACCGATGACGACGCCCCCGATCGAGCCGACCAGAAGCGCCGCGATGACTTGCCAGTGCATCAGGTGCCCGGCGGCGAGTGAGAGTGTGTCCAGCATCTGAAGCCCTACAGGTTCATGATTGCAAAGCTGCGGATCGCGGGGGGCAGCAGATCATAAAGATCGCCCGCGGGAATCCGCACCCCAAGGCCCGCGCGAAACACCAGCACCACGGCCACGGCAAATCCCGCCGAGGCGAAGATCGCCCGCGGGCTGCGATAGCCCAGCCGGATTCCCAACGTAACCGACAGGATCAGCGTCGCGGGCAGGTAGCCCACGACCGGCATGACGGTGACATAAGCGACGAACCAGGCGACGAATTCCAGCGACCTGCCCCAGGCCATGACCTCTTTCAGCCGGCCGGGCAGGCGTGGGGCGTTGACCGTCGACACAAGATGCGCCAGTCCGAACAGCACCATCATGGCCACACCGACGGCGGGCCAGAAGCCGGGCTGCGCCACAAGCTGTTTCCCGGCGGTGAAACTGGCCTCCTGCGGCAAAACCGCAGCCGCCGCGAGCGCTATGACAAAGAAGGCAACCGCAAAGACCAGGTCACCCGGCTGCCGTTCGCGACGGAACATCGCGAGGAAATTGAACACGCGTTTCATGTGTTTGTCCGCATGGCTTGGGGGGCGACCCGATGCCGCCCCGCCGGGGCCTTACTCGCCCAGGAATTCCGAGATGCGCTTCAGCGTCTCGGCATCCTTGGCCATCTGCGCATTGGACTGGTCGGCATCCAGCCAGTAGACTTCGGCCCCGGTCTCTTCGGACAGGGTCCTTGCGTCGTCGGAGGCCATGACCTCTGCCGCAACCTTGGCGATCTTGTCGCGCACATCCTGCGGCGTGTCCTCGTGTACGAAAAGCCCGTTCCAGGTCGAGAAATCCAGCTTCGGCTCGATCTCGCCCGCCGTCGGCACGTTTGGCAGTACCGGAATGCGGTTGTTGGTGTCGGCCATCAGGATGGTCAGGTCGTCGAGGCAGGGACGGATCAGTTGCAGCGTCGTGTTGATGACATCCGCATCGCCCGAGGCCAGCGTGTTGCAATCCAGCGCGTCGAAGGCGGCGTCGGTTGCATAGGCGAAGTCCAGTGCCTTGGCCATGGCCAGGCTGTGACGCGCCGGGCTGGTGACAGCGCCGAAGTGGCCCAGCGTCACCGGGTTGTCGCGGGCATAGGCGGCCAGCTCGTCCATGGTCTTGTAGGGCGCGTCCCCCGCCGCCGCGAGCACGAAGGGATAGGTGACGAAGATGCCTATCGGATCGAACGGATTGCCCTCAAGCGGCGGAATGCCGATATAGGGGCCGACCATGGGCACGTCGATGACGAAGGACCCGACCGTGTATCCGTCGGCAGGCGCCATCGCGACCTCGACCGCGCCGGGGAAGGGCCCGCCGCCGCCGCCGGGCTTGTTCACGACGGCCGCGGGCACATCGTAGGTTTCCTGGAACTTGTCGGCAATCATCCGGGTCAGGATGTCCTCCAGATCGCCCGGGGGCCATGGCACCACGAATTCGACGGGCTTTTCCGGATATTCCGCCTGCGCCATTGCGGGGATGGCCGCCAACATGGCAATGGCGGTGGTCTTGAGTAGGTTTTTCATGATTAACTCCCTGTTCGCTGTCCGTCAGTCTGTCATTTTTACGTGATTTTTCACGTCATTTTTCATTTTAAAGGGATCGCGTTTGCGTGTTTGCCTAAGTTGGCGGCAGCACGAAATCGTAATCGGCGCGCCACCGAACCGCGCTTTCGGCGTCCTCAGTGGCGACGAAATTCACGATCAGCGGCGCCTTGACCCCAAACACCGCGTCGCTTTCCAGATAAGAGTCTCCGGCCACGAATGTGTGGGTGATGAGCCGGGCAAAGCCGGGCGCCGAGATGAGAAAGTGCATATGTGCCGGGCGGTAGGGATGGCGCCCCAGTTGGCCCAACATCTGGCCCACAGGGCCGTCGTCGGGGATAGGATAACTGACGGGCTTGATCCCGGTGAACCAGTAACGGCCATCGTCCCCGGTTCGGAACACGCCGCGATTGTTGTGCTGCGGCTGGGTGTCCGGCTGCTGCACATCGTAGAAACCGTCCGCATTGTCGGACCAGACATCCACCGTCGCGCCCGCGATCGGGTGGCCGTCCAGATCGACGACCCTGCCTTGGAACAGGCAGGGCTCGCCTACCCCGTCCAGCGAGATATTGGCGCCCATCTCTCGCTCCGGCACCCCGTCGACGTGGAACGGGCCGAAGACGGTAGAGGGGGTCGAGCCGGCGGGCTTGCGGTTGTTGACCGCGTCCACCAGCATCGAAACGCCCAGCACGTCCGACAGAAGGATGAATTCCTGCCGCGTGTCCGAACACATCTGGCCTGTGCGGGTGAGGAAGTCGATGGCGATCTCCCATTCGGCCTCGGTCAGGGTCACGTCCTTCACGAAGGCATGTAGGTGCTTGACCAGAGACGCCATGACCTCTGCCAGACGCGCATCGGCCTGCGGAGAGACCCGCGCGGTGACGGCCTCGACGGACCCGGTTTCGGTAAAATACTCGGTCATGTCTTTCCCTCGCTGATCGGGGCATCGCCCGCCCACGCCCGGGCAAGCGTGGCGCGGATGGCTTCGGCCTCCAGCGGCCTTGGGTTGGGATAACGCGCCTGCATGGAAAGCTCGGTGGCGCGGTCGATGGCGTCTTCCGGCAGGTCCAGTGCCCGCAGGCTGACCGGCGCGCCCAAGTCGCGGGCCAGCGCGTGCAGTCCTGCCGCCGGATCGTCGCCCAGGATCGGTCTGAGTGCGGCCATCACCTCAGGCACCGCGGGCGCGTTATAGGCCAGTGCATGGGGCAGGATGACGGTATGCGTCTCGGCATGGGGCAGCCCGAAGCTGCCGCCCAGCGTGTGACAAAGCTTGTGATGCAGCGCCATCCCGACATTGCCCAGACAAGTGCCGCAGAGCCAGGCACCGTAGAGCGCCGCCTCGCGCCCAGCCCCGCCCGCAGGGTCGGCGGCAATCCTTGGCAAGGCCCCCACCAGCGCGCGGATGCCTTCCAGCGCCAGCGCATCCATCACCGGGTTGCCGTTCGGCGCATACAGGGCCTCGACCGCATGGGCGATGGCGTTGATCCCCGAGGTGACGCTCATCCCGGCGGGCAGGCTGTGCGTCAGCTCGATGTCGTAGATCACCACCTCTGGCTGGATTTCGGGACCCGAGCGGGTGGTCTTCAGCCCGTCCTCGGTCTCGCCCAGGATCGGCGTCATCTCGGACCCGGCATAGGTGGTCGGCAGGACCACCTGCGCGACTCCGGTGCGCGCGGCCAGCGCCTTGCCCAGCCCGATGGTCGAGCCGCCGCCCACCGACACGACGCCATCCACGCCCGCGGCGGTCAAAGCGTCCAGCGCAACCTGCGTCACATCTGTGGGCGTGTGCATGGCCGCGCCGCCGAAGACGCCCACCGCCAGATCGCCCAGCCCCTGTGCGATCTCCTCGCCCATGCCTTTCTGACCGGGGGTCGTCAGGACCAGCGCGCGGGTGATCCCGGCGGCGGCCACCTCTTCGGCCAACGCGCTTCGGGTGCCCGCGCCGAACAGCACCCGCGTCGGCAGCGGGTTGAACCGAAAACTGTCGCGCGGGAGCGTTCCGATCATGTCACTGCTCCGCGTCGTAACGGTCGCAGGCCTTGGTCAGCGCATCCACGATGATGTCGATCTCGGGCTCCTGGATAACCAGCGGCGGCGACAGGATGATGACCGACCCGGCCGGGCGCACGATGGCGCCTTCCTCGCGAGCATAGCCGGCGATGCGTTCGACGATCCCATTGCCCGGGTCCATCGGGCTGCGCGCGTCCTTGTCCGACACCATGTCTAGCCCGACCATCAAGCCCTTGCCGCGCACCTCGCCGACGATGGAGCAGCGCTCGGCCAGCGGCTTCAACCCTTCCAATAGGCGCGCGCCCATCTTGGCGGCATTGCCGGGCAGGTCCTCCTGCTCGACTATGTCGAGACAAGCCAGAGCGGCGGCACAGCCGACCGGGTGCCCGGTCGAGGTGTAGCCGTGCATGATAATGCCCGTTTCGGAGAATTCCTTGTACCAGGCATCCGCCACACGCTTGTTCAGCGCCGTCGCGCCAAGCGGCACGTAGCCCGAGGAAATCCCCTTGGCGAGACACATGATGTCGGGCTTCACGCCCCAGCCGCGCGCACCGAACATCGACCCGGAGCGCCCGAAACCGGTCACGACTTCATCGGAGATCAGCAGCACCTCGTACTTGTCGAGCACCGCGCGCAGCTTCGGCCAGAAGCTGGCGGGCGGCACGATCACCCCGCCCGCGCCCTGCACGGGCTCCGCAATGAACGCGGCGACGGTCTGCGACCCCTGTGCCTGAATGGTGCGCTCGATCTGGGTTATCACCGCATCGGCCAGTTCCTCGGGGTCTTCGCTGTAGGGGTTGCGATAGGTCCAGGGGCTGTCGATCTGGAAACATCCGCCCAGGAGCGGCTCGTAGGCGTTGCGGTAATAGGGCGCGCCGTTCACCGAAAGGCCGCCAAAATGCACGCCGTGATAGCCCTGCTTGAGCGACAGGAACTTGGTACGCGTCGGCTGCCCCACCAGATGCCAGTACTGCCGCGCCAGCTTCAGTGCGGTCTCGACCGCGTCCGAGCCGTTGGCCGAGAACATCACCTTGGTGATCTCTTCCTCTGCGGCCATCTCGCAGACCTTGGCCGACAGCTCGATGGACGGCGCCGTGGCGGAGCCGGAGAACGAGGAATAATAGCTGATCCGGTCCATCTGTTCGACGATGGCCTGCTTAACCTCTGCGCGGTTGTGCCCGACGTTCACGTTCCAAAGGCCGCCCACGCCATCGACCAGCCGGTTGCCGTCGAGATCGGTCACGTAACAGCCGTCGCCATGGGTGATGATCTGCGGCGGATGCTCCGCGCTCATCATCGGGTGGGTCATCGGGTGGAACTGGTGGCGCGTGTTCTCGGCGCGCAGAAAATTGTCGCGATCAAGCATGTGGGTCTCCCTTGACTGGCGATGTGGGCGGGCGGTCTTCGTCCTCCCCTTCGCCTTTGCCACAGGCTGCGGCAGAAACAGGCCCCTAACCCATTGCATTTCGCGTCACAAATCCGATACTTTACGACAAAATGGTAAAGTTACCGAAAAATACACCTGGTACGCCCCAGATTGGCCCGACCCCTTTGGGCACGGCCTTTGCGGCTGTGCGGGCCTCGTTCCTGACCGCGCTGATCGACCGGTTCGAGGCGCAGGGGCGTTCGGCGCAACCGCTGCTCAACCGCACCGGAATTTCGGCCGCGCAGCTTTCGGACCCCTATGGCGCGATCCCCCTGCCCCTCTTCGTCGACTTTCTCGAAGCCGCTGCCGAGGTGTCCGGCGATCCGATCCTCGGCGCCCGCATCGGCTCTGAACTGGCGGCTGCAGACATGGGACCGGCTGGCCTGATCCTGTCGCTGAGCGCGAGCATCGAACGTGGCATGAGCCGCATCGCACGCTACGCCAACGCGCTGCAAAGCGGAACGCAAAGCCAATGGGTGCTGGACCAGGACACCTTCGTGTTTTCCTACCGGATTTCGGACAGCGCCCTCTGGCCGCGCCGACAGGATGCGGAGTTCTCCCTGTCTTCGACGACGCAGGTGATCCGGGACAGTTTTTCGTCCCGCTTCGCACCGGTTGAAGTGCATTTCGAACATGCCGCCGGCGCGGATCCCTCTGTGCTGGAACGGCTTTTCCGGGCGCCGGTCCGCTATCGACAGCCGATCAACCGGCTGCTCGTGGCCCGACAGGATGCGGAACGGGTGCTTCGGCAGGAAGATACCGGGCTGCTTGCAGCGCTGGAGCGCCACGTGCGCGACCTCATGGGCGATGGCGACGACACGGGGACCGGCGCAGGCGGAACGGCGGAGGCGGCCCGTGCCGTCATCGACGCAAGCCTCGGCCTGTCGGTTGTCACGCTCGACCGGGTGGCGGCTGCACTCCACATGGGCCCGCGCACATTGCAACGGCGCCTGGCCGCCGAGGGCACCAGCCTGCGTGCGCTTGTCGACGACATCCGTTATCGCCGGGCGGCCCGGTTGCTTGCACTGCCCGGGGCTCGGGTGGGTCATGTCGCGCAGGCCCTCGGCTACACCGACCCGACAGCCTTCTGGCGGGCCTGGCGCGGCTGGACCGGCGAAACCCCAAGCGAAACCCGACGCAGCGTAACCTCACGATAAACGGGCAAATTCACGTTACAATCCAGCCCAACTTCGACATAAGGGAAGAAAACAACGGTTCCTGCCAGCCCTATGATCGACGCAATAACCCATCCCAAACATTTCAAGGCCGACTGGCCCTTCTACTGGATCAGCCAATTGAACGCGGCCTACGCCGACGCCCTTGAACGGCGCATCCGCCCCATCGGCATCGACATCCCGCGCTGGCGCGCGCTCATGAGCCTTTACGAGGATCAATATCTGTCGGTTTCCGAAATCGCTGCGTTTTCGGCGCAAAAGCTGAACACCACGACCAAGCTCATTCAGCGGATGATCAAGGACGAGATGGTGACAACCCGCCCGCGCCCGACCGACGGGCGCGTGACAGAGGTCTGTCTGACGGAAAAAGGCGACCGGCTGCGCAAACTCGCTCTGGTTGAAGCGCGCGCGATCTATGATCTGACTTTCGCGAAAATCGACCCCGAACGTGTGGCCGAGATGAACCGGCTTATGTCCGAAATGCACACCGCGCTGCGCAAGCTTTGAGGCGGCAGCGACAGCCTTGATTCAGTGCATCACGATCCGTTTTCGCGAGCCCTGATCCCCGCTGGCCGCGGCATCATCTGGACCGGATCGCCGGGATCACCCCTCGTCAGATAGCGGCCAGGTCTTCGCCACCATGGTCAGCACGTCGTATTCGGCAACCACTTCGCCCTTCTGGTTGGTGACCCGACAATCCCAGCGCACTTCGCCGTATACCGTGCCTTCCCGCGGGTTGATCTGTTTGCAGGTCAGCTGCACCTGAAGACTGTCGCCGAAATAGACCGGCGTCAGGAAGCGCAGGTTGTCGACGCCGTAATTCGCCAGCACTGGACCCGGATCGGGCTGCACGAAAAGCCCCGCAGCGAAAGAGGCGATGAGGTAGCCATGCACCACGCGATCCTCGAAGAAAGGGTTCGCCTTGGCGGCGTCGCTGTCCATATGGGCGTAGAACGTGTCACCGGTGAAATGGGCGAAATGCTCGACGTCCTCCTTGGTGACCACGCGGGAATCCGTGACCAACTGGTCGCCGATGTGCAGCTCTGCCAGCGACTTGCGGAAGGGGTGCGTGCCCGTTGCTGTGGGCGCGCCAGAGACCCAGTTGCCCGTCACCGACGACAAGAGTCGCGGCGTGCCCTGCACCGCCGTGCGCATCATGAAATGCTTCACGCCGCGCATGCCGCCCATTTCTTCGCCGCCGCCCGCGCGGCCCGGCCCGCCATGCACCAGCGGCGCCAGGGGCGAGCCATGGCCGGTCGAGCTTTTGGCGCTGTCGCGGTTGCCCAGCATCACCCGCCCGTGGAAAGGTGCGAGCCCCAGCACCAGCTTCGCCGCGACATTCTCATCGTTGGTAAAGACCGATGAGACAAGCGAGCCTTTTCCCTTCATCGCCAGGGCAATCGCCTCATCCAGCCCGTCATAGCCCATGACCGTCGCGACCGGGCCAAAGGCCTCGACCTCATGCGGCGCGGCGGCATTCATCGGATCAGCGCAGCGCAGCAGGACCGGGTTGAGGAAGGCGCCCTTGTCAGCATCGCCAGAGGCAACCGCCACGGTTTCAGGGTCGCCAAAGACGATATCGGCCTCTTTCGCGATCTCTGCGATCTTTTCGCGCACGCCGTCCCGGTCGCCGAGAGAGGCCAGCGCGCCCAGCCGGGTCTCGGCCAGATCGGGCAGACCAGCGGGCGTTTTCGCCAGCCGCTCGGACAGGGACGCGATGACCTCCTGTTCCAGCGCTTTCGGCACGATGACGCGGCGGATCGCGGTGCATTTCTGCCCCGCCTTGGCGGTCATCTCGCGATGCACTTCCCGCACGAACAGGTCAAACTCCGGGCTGTCGGGACCGGCGTCGGGGCCAAGGATCGCCGCATTCAGGCTGTCCGCCTCCATCGTGAAACGCGTGGCGTTTTCGACAATGGCCGGATGGGTTTTCAGCTTGCGCCCGGTGGAGGCAGAGCCGGTGAAGGTCACCACATCCTGCCCGGTGACGTGGTCCAGCATGTCGCCGACCCCGCCGCAGACGATCTGCAACGCGCCGTCGGGAAGAATCCCCATCTCAAGGATGCGCCGCACGACCAGTTCGGTCACATAGGCGGTCGAGGATGCGGGCTTCACCAGGCAGGGCATCCCGGCGATCAAAGCGGGCGCGATCTTCTCCAGCATGCCCCAGACCGGGAAATTGAAGGCATTGATGTGGATCGCGATGCCGCGCATGGGCACCAGAATGTGCTGGCCGACGAATGTGCCGTCCTTGGACAGCGGCTCGACCGCACCTTCGGGGATCACCTTGGCGTTGGGCAACTCGCGCCGCGCCATCGAGGCAAAGGTCAGTAGCGTTCCGATCCCGCCGTCGATATCGGGCCAGGCGTCCTTTGGCGTGGCGCCGGTGGCAAGACTTTCGGCGTGGAACTCGTCTTTCATCTCCATCAGCCTGAGGCCGATGGATTTCAGCATCAGCGCGCGTTCATGCACGGTCAGCGCACGCAGGGCTGGGCCACCCACCGCGCGCCCCCAGTCAAGCGCGCCGCCAAAATCGAGCCCGTCGGAGCCGATATAGGCGTGCACCTCGCCGGTGGCGGCATTGGCCAGCGGCTTGCCCGCGCCCTTGCCCGTTTGCCATGCGCCCTGCACATAGCTTTCGAGACGGCGCGCGGTACGTCCGGTATCCAGCATCTGCTTGTCCTTTCGGTTCAAGTCAAACCGAGGGCGGAGAGCGTGCGCTCTGCCTCGGCCCGCCACGCAGTGCGCAGCGTTTCATTGTCGGTGCGGCGCAGACCCATCGCCTTGAGCCGTTCAAACCGGTCGGACTGCGCCGGGCCAAAGGTCTCGGCCACGCGCGGCATCCAATAGGCGACCGAGGCCTTCGCCTCCTCCGTCGCGCCGATCCGCTCCAGCCCTTCGATCCCCAGTTCCATGTGCCGCCGTTCGCGGGGCAGCAGATCGCGCAGCACATCGGCCAGCGGCTGGTAGGAACAATGCGTCAGCTCACCCACTGCGTGCTGCGTGGCAAGGCCCATCAGCACATTCATAACCACCGCGTCGGTCCAGCCGGTCAGCGGATAGTGAAAGACCGACAGCCGCATGTCGCCGCCATGGCGCTTGGCCTGCAGCGTGCTGTCGCGGGCCTCGCGCGCCGCCCAGTCATGCGCCCGCTCGTAAAGCGCCGCATCGGTGCCGAAGCCCTCCATCAGGTCCAGCACCCGCTCGGCGTGGTCGGCCTTTTCCAGCGTAATGCGGCTGGCGGCGATGCGGGACTTGATGCCGGGCGCTTTGTTGATCGCGTTTGCAAAGCCCGCCGAGGCGGCAAGCTGGCTGTCGACGAAGGACGACATCAGCCGCAACAGCTCACCGCGATAGCGCGGCGGCACGTTTTCGGGCGAGGTCAGCTTGCCGCCCTGCCCCAGATAATCGGCGAGGGTCATCGTGTCGAAATCATTCGTCATAGCTGAGCACCACCTTGTCAGAGAGCGGAATGCACTGGCACGACAGCACGTATCCGGCGCGTACCTCGTAGTCTTCGAGCGCGTGGTTGATTTCCATCTCGACCTCGCCCTCCAACACCTTGGCGCGGCAGGTCGAACAGACGCCCGCCTTGCAGGAATAGGGGGCGTCGATGTTGTGTTCGAGCGCCGCGTCCAGCACGGCAGAGCCGTCCTTGGGCATCTGGAAACTGCGGGTCGCCCCGTCGAGCGTGACCGACACCTCGCAGGTGTTGCCAGCCGTGGCGGCCTGAGCGGAGATTGCGCGTTTCCTGGCCCGGCCAGGCTGGGACGAGGCGAAAAGCTCAAACTTGATCTGCTCATCCGCCAAACCGGCCTCGCGCAGGCTTTCGGCGATGGTCAGCATCATCGGCTCCGGCCCGCAGATGAACGCAGTGTCGACCGTTTCCGCGTCGATCCAGAGGCGGAACAGCATCTCCATCTTCTCGGCATCGATGCGCCCGGTGAAGAGGTCGATGTCCTGCCCCTCGCCGTCGAGGATATGGATGATCGAGAAGCGCCCGAGATAGGTGTTCTTCAGATCCTCCAGCTCTTCGCGGAACATGATCGAGCTGACCTGACGGTTGGCATAGACCAGCGTGAAGGTCGCCTTGGGTTCGCGCGACAGCGTCGTCTTGATGATCGACAGCACCGGCGTGATGCCGGAGCCGCCAGCGAAACCGAGGTAGGTCTTGGTGCTGTCGGGGTCGATCCGGGTAAAGAACCGGCCCTGCGGCGTCATCGCCTCCAGCGTGTCGCCCGGCTTCAGCTCTTCGTTGGCCCATGTCGAGAAGGCCCCGCCGTCGACGCGCTTGATGCCGACCTTTAGGCAGTCCTCGTCCTTACCCGCGCAGATCGAATAGGACCGGCGCAATTCGGTCCCGTCGAAGTCGCGGCGAAACGTCAGGTACTGGCCTTGGGTGAAATCGAAATGTTCCGCGTCCTCGGGGCGCGGGGTCAGCGTGAGCACGACGGCGTCGCGGGTCTCGCGCCGGATGTCGGTCACTTCGAGGGGATGGAAACGGGGCATGTCAGACCTCCTCCTGTCTGGCAGAGATGCGGTCGGGGCAGCGCCCCACGGGACCGTTCAGGCGCTTAGTGGCACTTGAAGTAATCGAAGGGTTCCAGGCACGCGCGGCAGCGATAGCTGGCCTTGCAGGGGGTCGAGCCGTATTGACTGACCCTCTCGGTCTCGGTCGAGCCGCAGCGGGGGCAGGCGATCAACAGATTTGACTGGCCAGACAGGCGGGCGGCACGACCCGCGGTCATGCCGTCGGATGCCGTGCCGTCCACCGGCGGGGCGATGCCATAGGCGCGCAGCTTGTCCCGGCCCGCCTCGGTGACCCAATCGGTGGTCCAGGGGGGCGAGAGGCGGCGTTCGAGCCGAAGATCGCCGACGCCCTTTTCCCTCAGGTGGGTCTCGATCATCAGGTCGATCACGGCGGTGGCGGGGCAGCCCGAGTAGGTGGGCGTGACGGCCACCACCAGCGTGCCGCCGTCCCAGCGCACCTCGCGCACGATACCCAGATCCGTGACCGAGACCACGGGAATCTCAGGGTCGGGCACCTCGGAGAGCCAGTTCCACACCACATCGGTCGAAGGCAGGACCACTGTCATCGGAGTTACCAGGTCGCGCCCGGGTAGGCGCGTTGCAGGAACTGCATCTCCGCCAGTATGTAGCCCAGATGTTCGGTGTGCCGCCCCTGCTTGCCGCCTTTCTGCGCGTCAAACCGCTGCTCCGGTTTGCGCAGCGTTGCCTCGGTCAGTACTTCGTCCACAGTCTGTTGCCAGCGCGGCAGAAGATCGGACAGCGCGGGTGCGATCCCGGCCTCGGCGACGGCCTCATCGACCGCATCCGCTGCAAACATCTCGCCGGTATAGGGCCAGAGCTTGTTGAGCGCCGCCTGCATCCTTGTGTGGCTCTCCTCCGTCCCGTCGCCCAGCCGGACCACAAGGTCGGAGGACCGCTCCAGGTGATAAGACACCTCTTTCAGCGCCTTCGCCGCGATTTCGGCCACCCGCGGGCTTGAGGATTTGGTCAGCGCCGTGAGCAGTTCGAAGTGGAAGGCATCGAACAGGAATTCCCGCATCAAGGTCACGGCCATATCGCCATTCGGCAACTCGACCAGCTTGAGGTTGCGGAACTTCATCGCGTCGCGCAGATAGGCCAGATCGTCGGCACTGCGCCCCTTGTCTTCGACCTCGGCGGCGAGACCCAGCCACATCTGCGTGTGGCCAATCAGGTCGAGCGCGGTGTTGGCAAGCGCGATGTCCTCTTCCAGCGCCGGGCCGTGCCCGCACCATTCCGAGATGCGGTGCCCGAGGATCAGGGAGTTGTCCCCCATCCGACAGAACCAGTCGAAGAAGGCCGGTTGAAGGTCCACATTCGCCAGATGCGGATCGTGCGATTGATGGGACGCGGCCTGTTTGGCGAGCGCGGCGGCGTCCGGCGTTGCGGCATTGGGAAGCGAAGGCATCACATGTGCCCCACGTCTTCGGGAATGTCGTAGAAAGTCGGATGGCGGTAGACCTTGCTTTCCGCCGGGTCGAACATTGGGCCTTTTTCCGACGGGCTCGACGCAGTGATCTGCGCCGACGGCACCACCCATATCGACACGCCCTCCTTGCGGCGGGTGTAGACGTCGCGGGCGTTGCGGATCGCCATCTCGGCATCCGGCGCGTGCAGGGAGCCCACGTGACGGTGGTTCAACCCATGCTGGCCCCGGATGAAAACCTCCCAGAGCGGCCATTCTTTTCTGGTCATGTCATCTCCTCCCAATCTGACCGATCACTCGGCGGCCATCCGGCGCGCCGCGGCCTTGTCGGCATAGGCGGTCAGTCCGTCGCGGAACCATTCGCCTTCGTCCCAGGCCTTTTGGCGTGCGCCGAGGCGTTCCTCGTTGCAGGGGCCGTTGCCCTTGATCACCTCGAAAAACTCGGACCAGTCCGGTTCGGCGAAATCGTAGCCGCCCTTGTCCTCGTTCCACTTGAGGGTCTCGTCAGGCACGGTCAGGCCGAGATATTCGGCTTGCGGCACCGTCTCGTCGACGAATTTCTGGCGCAACTCGTCATTGGTGTTCATCTTGATCTTCCAGGCCATCGACTGCGCCGAATGCACCGACTCCGCGTCGGAGGGGCCGAACATCATCAGCGCCGGGAACCAGAAGCGGTTGAGCGCGTCCTGCGCCATTTCCTTCTGCTCCGGGGTGCCGTTCGCCATTTTCATCATGATCGCGTAGCCCTGCCGCTGGTGGAAGCTTTCCTCCTTGCAGATGCGGATCATCGCGCGGGAATACGGCCCGTATGAGGTGCGCTGAAGCGGCACCTGGTTCATGATCGCCGCGCCGTCAACCAGCCAGCCGACCGCGCCCATATCGGCCCAGGTCAGCGTGGGATAGTTGAAGATCGACGAATATTTCATGTTCCCCGACAACAGCTTTTCGGTCAGCTCGTCGCGGGTGACGCCCAGCGTCTCGGCGGCGGAATAAAGATAAAGCCCGTGTCCCGCCTCGTCCTGCACCTTGGCCAGCAGGATCGCCTTGCGCTCCAGCGTGGGGGCCCGGGTGATCCAGTTGCCCTCGGGCAGCTGGCCGACAATTTCGGAATGGGCGTGCTGGCCGATTTGACGGATCAGCGTCTTGCGGTAGCCCTCGGGCATCCACTCCTTGGGCTCGATCTTCTCGTTCCGGTCGACCCGCTCCTGAAAGGCGCGCTCCTCGGGGCTCATCTCATCAAGAGATTTCATGCCTTCCGACTTTACCATCTGTGCGTACATGATCGTTCCTCCTGATGATACCTTAGGTCCGTTCCGGGATCATGGCGATCCCCTGCCCGACGCCCATACTTTTGGTGCACACGCCACGTCGGCCGCCGGTTCGCTGCACTTGAAGCACCCTGTTAAAGCCGGTCGAGCGCTCGCCTGCCAAGCAGGTACGCCATGGCGATGACCACATCCGCCAACCGGATGTGCGTGTTAAGGCGCAAATGAATGCCTTGGACATTCGCGTTTCCTCCCCGGCCGTTCAGCTCTTGCACAAAACCCGACCGCTCGGTCATGTTTTAGCACTCAATGCAGCACGTGTTAAGAGGAAACATGGCGATCCGTGTAATGTTTAAACAAGGACCTCAGCCCGATCCCAGGCGGCGGCCTCGCTCTCCAACCTGGCCAAGCGCCGCTCCGTTTCGTCGGTTCGCGAGGACAAAGCACCGTTATCGTTGAGAAATGTTTCCCCGACAAATTCGTCGGCCATGGCGGACAGGCCAAGGTAGACGGTCACGAACAACCGCCGCGCCCGCTCTGCTGGCCAGTCGGTCGGGCAGGCCCCACGTGGCAGTCCCGGATCTTTCAGCGCAGCGTGACGGTAGTCGTGAACGAGTCGGAGCCGACGGGCCAACGCCTCTTCCGGCGAAAGGGACGACACAGTGCCCCGCCCGTCCAACAGGCTCTGGTGACGTTCGAGAAACGCCTCGTAAGCGCGCGCGACATCGTCGAGCGCCCATTTCTCCCGTGCCAAGGACCGAAGGTCGCCATGCGCACCGATCTGCTCCGCACGCATGAGAACGCCATCGACGGGCGCCACGTCGTCCCGGTTGGGCGCGATGGCGACCGTCGGCGACAGGCGCATCCAAGGAGGGGGAAGATCTCCCGCCCCGGTCAGGCTCAGCAGCCAATCCCTCGCATCTGGTGACGGCAGAAACAGCAGCCTGGCCGCTTCGCGAAATTCTTCGCGGGCGCTCTCGGACAAATGGTAATAACTCTTGCGGCCAATCCGTACACCCTCCAGGTTTCCCGAGGCCACGAGGCGTGAGACCGCGGTGCGCACCAGTGTCTCGTTCAGCCCGTGCCTGCCGCAACATTCGATCAAGGTGCCGATCCAGAGCGCACCGCCGCGCGGTTCGACCACATCGCCATAAATCGTCACTATGAAGGCAGGGGCGCGCGGCACATCGCGCAACAGCGTGTCCTGTATCGCTGTATGCTCTCCGGATAGAGTGTTCATCGCTTGCTCCCACGGCCAACAAGTCTGCTCACAAGCAGACAGGACGCAGGGTATCGCAGCTTTTCCGGCACAACAAACGCGAAGCGTCTTTGTTTCTGTGCCGCTTTTGCCGTCTTTTGTCCGAACGTTCGGATCGACTGGCGCACGTGTCCACCATTTGCGAAGCTGGACGTGAGATCCGATTGCGGCCTGTCGGTCAAGCTGGGCACGAACTTTGCCGCCCTCTTCGCGGCGAGTGTCGAATGCCCCCGGGCGTGCCGTTGAAATGACGGCAAGCAGGGAGCTCTGCCCCCGCTCCTTCGGAGCCCCCCGAGGTATTTGCCACCAAGATGAAGAGGCAGGAGCTGCGCTTGCGCTGGTGGGTCAGTGCTTGCGGGTGGCCGCGTCGAGCGCGTCGGTGTCGACGGTGATGCCAAGGCCCGGGCCTTTGGGTGTCTCGATGTGGAAGTCGCGGTAGGCGATGCCGCTGGCGGTCAGGTCGCGCTGCAGGATCGAAGGACCGAAGTGTTCGCAGCCCCATTCCAGCGCGGGCAGGGTGGCGAAGACGGCAAGGTGGGCCGCGGCACCGATGCCGGATTCGAGCAGGCATCCGCCGTAAAGTTCCAGCCCGAAGGCGCCGGCGACGGCGGCAGCGCGCTTCATCTCCTGCAGGCCGCCGGATTTCACCAGCTTGAGCGAGTAGACGGAGCCTGTTGCGGCCACGGCGTTCTGCACGAGGTCCTGCGTGGAAAAGGCGGCCTCGTCGGTCATGATCGGGATCGGGCTGCGCTGCGCTACACGGGCGGTGGCGTGCAGAAGGCCGGGCTTCAGCGGCTGTTCGATCAGCGCGATACCCATCTCGGCGAGTTCCGGCACGTATCTTATGAACGTGGCCTCCGACCATCCCTGGTTGATGTCGACGACCATTTCGGTGCCTGCGGGCATGGCCGACATGATGCGGCGCAGGCGGATCATGTCCTCGCGCGGCTCATGGAAGCCCAGCTTGATCTTGAAGCGGCGGTGCAGGCGGGCATCGAGCTTGGCCTTCGCCTCTTCGATCTCCTGCTCGGCGTCTCCGGAGGCGAGGGCCCAGAGCACTTCGATCCGGTCGCGGACGGCGCCGCCGAGGAAGGCGGTGGCAGGCAGGTCGAGTGCCTTGCCCGCAGCGTCGTAGAGCGCCCCCTCGACAGCGGCACGGGCGGAGGTGTTGCGGCTGACCGCCTTCTTCATCTTCAGCGCGTTCAGTTCGAAGTCGAGCGCGGAGCCATCCAGCAGAGCGGGGGCCAGGTAGGTGTCGATGTTGGCCTTGATCGCTTCCACGCTTTCCTCGGACCAGCGCGGGCCGCCCAGGGTGCTGGCTTCGCCGTAGCCCGTCGTGCCGTCGGCCAGCATCGCCTCGACGATGACAAAGGACTGATGGGTGAGTTCGGTGTTCGACAGCTTGTGTCGCCGGGTCGTGACGCAGTCGACGATGCGCGTCCGGATCGCCTTGATGGCGGTGCCGCGGACGGTCGCGCCGCCAAGGTCTACCACCGCTGCCGTGCGGGATGCGCTCATGTCCGGGGTCCTGTCGTCGTCGGTGAGTTGAATGGGGGATTGCAGTCGGAAATGGCCCGCGCGACGACGGTTGACCGCCGCGCGGGGGAAGGCGTCACTCGGCAGCCATGGCCAGTTTCTGGTCGGCCATCACAAAGTCGAACTGCACGTAGAGGTCCGTGTCATGCCCGGCGTCCGCCTTGCGGAATTCGCCGATCAGGTTCTCTTTCACGGCGAACACGGAGTCGTTGTCGAGGTAGTCGGAGGAGGCATCATAGATCTGCGACACGAGCGGACGGTAACCCTCCTTGCTGACCCAGAAGTGGATGTGGCCCGGGCGCATGGTGTGGTGGCCCATGTAAGCGATCATCTCGCCCGCGGTCCAATCAGAGGGGATCGGGTAAGGCACGGGACGGATCGCACGGCAGGCGTAATAGCCGTTTTCGTCTGTCTCGAAGCGGCCACGCAGGTTGTAGTCCGGCTGATCCGGGTCGTGGTTCTCATAAAGACCGTTCGGCGCGTCTTCCCAGATGTCGATGATCGCGCCGGCGATCGGGCTGCCGGAGGCGTCCTTGACGTAGCCCTCGATGAAGACCGTTTCCTCGTTGTCGAAATGCTTCTGCACGATGGAGGCGCCATGCGGCAGGACCGGAGCGTTCTCGCGGAAGAAGGGGCCAAGCACGGTGCCGGTGGTTTCGCCGTTGGGCGTGGGGTTCGACAGCATGTCGCACAGCACCTCCACGCCGAGGATGTCGCCCAGCAGGATGAACTCCTGCCGCTTGTCGGAGCACACGGCACCGGCGCGGGCGAGGAAGTCGCAGGCCTGCATGAATTCGCCGTGCGTCAGGTTCACTTCCTTGCAGAAGCCGTGCAGGTGCTTGACCAGTGCGGTCATGATTTCCTTCTGGCGGGCGGGAATGTCGCTGCTGGCACCGATGGCGTCTACAACGACGTCGGTGACGTTCTCTACGGTCACGTTGCGCATTGGGGTCCTCCTCCTCTTGCGTCTTTCGGAGCGGCGGTGTGCCGGGGTATCTCGTTGGGCGAATGTGCACTCTGGCCGGGCGTCGGGGAAGCCGGCAGCCGGGTATCGGGCGATATCGAAAAGGTCTTGGGCCTGTCGCATTGGCGGGTATCGCGTCATACCTTTCGGCTGTCCGTCCTTCGCGTCATTCTGCGCGCGACCGAACGCGAACCGGACAGGCCCCGTCGGAGCCGGACAGAGGAGAAACCATGCACGAAACGCTGGCACGGATCAGGGCAGAGCTTGAGCGCAGCCCGCACCTTCATCGCCTGGGCGCCCTGTTTTCGGAAACCGTCCTGCTGAAGGTCAACGGGCAGGAGTATTACCTGGTGTTCGAGAAGGGCCGCATCGACCGCATCGTTGAAGGACCGTCGAAGAAGACGCCTTATCGCTTCGGCTTTCTGACGGATACGGAGGCGCTGAGCGCCTTCTGGACCGCGCGGCCCGCGCCGGGATTCCACGACATCTTTGCCATGGTGAAGATCGGCCGGGCGGAGATCGTCGGCGATATGCTCTGCCTCGTGAAGAACCTGCGCTTCTTCAAGGAGGTCCTGGCCCTCGGACGTGAAGGAGTTCCGGCATGATTGAGCCGATTTGCGGACGCTACGTGACGGTGGAGATCGCGGGCCGGAACCAGCGCATCTATTTCGAGGAAGCGGGCCAGGGGCAGCCGGTGCTGTGCCTGCACACCGCCGGGTCGGACACGCGCCAGTGGCGGCACATCCTGAACGATGCGGAGATCACCGCGTCGCACCGAATCATCGCCTTCGACATGCCGTGGCACGGCAAGTCACTGCCACCCGAAGGCTTCCAGACCGAGGAATACCTGCTGACGACCGAGGTCTACATGCAGACCGTTCTTGCGGTGGCGAAGGCGCTGGAGCTGGAGAAGCCGGTGCTGGCGGGGGTGTCGATGGGCGGGCGGATCGCACTGCAACTGGCGGTGCACCACCCGGAGACCTTCTCGGCCTTCCTGGCCATCGAGGCGTCGGATTTCCAGCCGGCCTGGTACGACATCGACTGGTTCCACCGCCCCGACGCAGATGGCGGAGAGATGGGCGCGGCGCTGGTGTCGACCAATATTTCCCCGTATGCGCCGCTGGCGGAGCGCTGGAACACCTTGTGGATGTTCATGCAGTCAGGCCCGGGAGTCTTCCGGGGCGACCTGTCCTTCTACACCCAGGACGACAGTCTGGTGGGGCAGTTGCACCGGATCGACACGACGCGGACGCCGGTGCATTTCATCGTCGGAGCCTATGACTTCACCTGCACGCCGGAGGATGCGAAGCGCACCGCCGACCAGATCCCGGGGGCAACGCTTTCCGTGATGGAAGAAGTGGGGCATTTCCCGATGAGCGAGCACCCGGATGGCTTTCGCCCGTTCTTTATCGATGGGCTGGCGCGCGTGGCGGGCGAACGGGCAGCCGCTGCGGAGTAGACGGACGACAGCCCTACGCGCCCTGCGCGAGAGCGGCCCGCTTTTGGGGCCGCTTTTTCGTTGGAGCCTTGGGGACGTGGCATGACGCCGTTGCCATCGTGCGCGCTGCGGGGTTACCGATCGGCGCGCACGGCAAGCGTCAATCGGCCAGACCGCCGAACTTGCCGCCATGAAAAAGGAGAGGGCGGGCCTCCGTCGCGCGTTCAAGCCGCGTCACCTGCCCGATGAACAGCACGTGATCCCCGGCTTCCACGTCCTGCGCCACGTCGCACACGAACACCGACGCGGCGCCCGGCACAACCGGCATGCCATCCGTTTCGACGAACGGGTCGGCGTGGTCCGGGTCGAAGCGCCCGGCGAAGTGCATGGCCAGCTTTTCCATCTCGTCGGAGAGGATGCTGACGGCATAGCGGCCAGAGGCGCGCACCTTGTCCAGAAGCCTGCACTTTCGGTCCAGCGATATGGCGATCATCGGCGGGTCCAGCGACACCGAC
The DNA here is from genome assembly GCF_039724765.1 of Sagittula stellata E-37. Taxonomy (NCBI): domain Bacteria; kingdom Pseudomonadati; phylum Pseudomonadota; class Alphaproteobacteria; order Rhodobacterales; family Roseobacteraceae; genus Sagittula; species Sagittula stellata. The sequence goes on from NZ_CP155731.1 coordinate 85,944, forward strand.
ATGAAGGCGTTGGCGGTCATGCCGTGGTCGCCATCGGCAGTACGGGTGGAAATCACCGTCACGCCGGTGGCGAAGGCGCCGCAGGCGTCGCGCAGTTCGCGGGGGTCGATGTGATCGAAGCGCACATTCATGGCGTCGTCTCCTCGAATCTGAGGTCTTGGGTCAGCATCCGCCCGGTCAGAAAGGCGGCGCTCTCGAAAGGGCCTTGCAGGGCGCGGGCCTCTGTCAGTCTCCCGCTTGCACGTAGGGCGCGAATGCGCGTGGACGAGACGGTCTCACCCGCTGCGCAGATCACCGGTTGCGCAATGTTAACCTTGAAATGGTGCGACAATAGGGCGGTGTCGCCGGATTGCCGGTGGCCGAACCTGAAGTCCGCACCGACGTGTATTGTCCGGGGGTTGAGCCGGGCGAGATCGCTCAGGAACCTGTCGGCGCTTCGACCCGCATAGAGACGGTCGAAGCGGGCGACCACGATCATGTCGGGGCCGAGCCGGGCAATGCGTGCCAGCTTTTCCTCCAGCGGGCAAAGCTGCGCGGCGCGACCGAAGACGACCTTGGGCGGCGGATCGAATGTCCAGACGACAGAGGCCGTCTGCGCCGCCCGTGCCTCGGCCACGGCGCCGCGGATCAGCGCCTGGTGCCCGCGATGGACGCCGTCGAAGGCGCCAATGGCCATGACGCAGGCGGGCAGAGCCGCCTGCTCGTCTGTCACGATGCGTGTCTGTGCTGCCTGGAAATCCATGATGCCCCCTTTCCGGCCAAGTGCGGCCCGCCAGGTTCGGCGGACCGCGCCCGGGAGGATTACTGGAAGCCGCCCTTGAGGCGGTTCACGTCCCATGGGTTGATCATGTCGGCCACGTTCCAGCCGTCGATGCCGTATTCCGACATGTACTCTTCGACGAGGTTCTGCATCATCTCCATCTCGCCGGTCGCCTGCGCGGTCAGCATGGTCTCGATGCGGATGTTCTCGTAGTTGCCGGCGTAGTTGCTTTCGTACAGTTCGTGCCGCCCGCCGAACTCGGACCCCATCGCATCCCAGAGAAGCTTCAGCAGCTTCACCCGATCCACGGCGACCATACCGTTCGAGCCGCGCACGAAACGGTCGATGTAGGGGCGGATCTCCTCGGAGCCGAAGTCCATGGCCGAGGACGGCAGGTAGATCAGACCCGACGCCACGTGGCGCTCGATCAGCTCCTTGATGCGGCTGTAGGCCATGGGCGCAAAGACCCGGTAGGCGAGGCCATAGTTGACGTTGGGCAGGACGTAGCCGCCGGTGCCTTCCCACGGCACGGGGGATTTGACCATCGCGTCGGACAGGCCCCAGAACAGGTTGCGCCAGGCGATGACCTCTCCCACGGCGGTCTGCGGGCCCCGGAACACGCCCGAGCCGGTCGCCTCCAGTGCCTTGGCGAAGAGGCCCGAGATGAAGTCCAGCTTGACCGCCAGGCGCGTCACGCCATGCAGAGTGAACCTCGGGATGAAGCCCGACGCCGGGAAGAAGGCATTGATCTTCTCCACGTCACCGTAGATGAAGATGTTCTCCCACGGCACCAGCACCTTGTCGAACACGAGGATGCTGTCGTTCTCGTCCAGGCGGCTCGACAGCGGGTAGTCGAAGGGCGTGCCCATGACAGCCGCGTTCAGCTCGTAGGACGAACGTGAGATCAACTTGACCCCTTCGCTGTCCATCGGCGCGGTGAAGATCAGGGCGAACTTCTTCTCCTTTATCGGGATGCCGTAGTGGGCAATGAAGTTGTAGTGCGTCAGCGCCGAGCCGGTGGCGACCACCTTCGCCCCAGACACGATCAGGCCCGCGTCGGTTTCCTTCTCCACCTGCATGTAGACATCGCCGGTTTCCTCGATGGGCAGGTGGCGGTCGATCGGCGGGTTGACGATGGCGTGGTTCCAGTAGTCCAGCCGCTCTTGCGTGCGCGCGTACCACATCTTCGCGTTCTCGGCGTATTCACCGTAGAAGGCGGAGTTCGCGCCGAGTGTGCCGAGGAAGGCCGCCTTGTAGTCCGGCGCCCGGCCCATCCAGCCATTGGCCACGCGCTGCGTCTCGGCGATGGCATCACGGCCTGCGATCAGGTCTTCCGCCGACTTCGGCCCCATGAAGAACGGATGCGTCCAGCCGCCCGATCCGGTGTCGGTGGGGCGCCCCAGCGTATCCTTCTGTTCGTTCAGCCTGTCGTACCAGCGCGCCACCATGCGCGAAGAATTGCGGAATGCCGGGTGCTTCGTGACGTCCTTGACGCGCTCGCCATGGATATAGACGCAACGTCCGTCCTGAAGGCTTTCGAGAAATTCGGCGCCGGTGTAGGGCGCGGTGCCTTGTGTCGTTTGGTCTTTCATCTTGTCCTCCCTTGGTCCCGTCCGGAAAGTGCTGATCGGGTTGGGGGCCATGAGATGTCAAATCCGGGATTACCTAAAGGTATCGAACAATACCGTGCTTTTTTCCGGAATTACCGGATAGCTTGAATTTGAGATCATTCTTGAAGGGCGCGACATGGGGACTATCCGGAAAGTTGGGAACATCATGCGGCTGTTTTCCGAAAAGGAGCCCGAGCTTGGCCTGTCGGACATCGCACGACGGATGAACCTGTCGACCAGCGGAACGCACGATCTGATGGACGGGCTGCGCAAGATCGGGATGGTGCAGCGAGTCTCGCGGGGGCGGTACAGGCTGGGGCCGATGATCGCCTCGCTCTACCGGGTGCTGATCGACACGTCCGCGCTGGTGGATACCGCTAGGCCAACGCTGGAGCGGTTGGTGGAGGATTACGGCGAAACGGTGCACCTGACGGTGCTGGACCGCTCGCGACTGGTGGTGGCGGATGCCATCGAGGGCAGCAAGGCGCTGCGGGTGGCGCGCGACATTCTCGACGACCTCGACGCGCACGAGACGCCCGTGGGGATGTTGCACCTGTCGGTCGCCGGGAAAGCGCGGCAGGAAGCCTATTTCGCCGACCACGCCACCGCGCGCACGCCGCTGCTGCCGCCGGACCGGCGCGAGGCTGACCTGGCAGCGATGGCCGACAACGGCTTTGCTGCGGGTCCCGTCGCGACGGAACGGGACGTCATTTGCACGGCGGCCTTGCTGCGCAACCACACGGAGATCCCCTTTGCCGCAGTCAGCCTGTGCATTCCGAAGGCGCGTTTCGATGAACAGCCGAGGGCCTTCCGGACGATCTGCCAGACGGCGGCGGCCCGGATCAGCGCCGATCTTGGATCGTGCGATGTATGATGAAAAAGCTGCACTTCGAGGGATTGGCGGAACGATCGCGGGTGGGTGCGGCCTGTCCCGCGTCCGCCTGAAGCGATGATATCGATTCTCCCAGCACCCTCCGCGTGCGTTGAAAAAGTCATGCCCGTCCGCATCTGACGACACGACCGATCTGCCTGACGGCTTTGGGTTTTGTCCGCCCGCATTGCTGTTTGACGGCTTGGAAAAATGCGTCGCATGCTCTCCAATTGTGGAGTATAGTTGACTGCTGTGTACTGATTCCGACCTTATGCGTGGACAAGAACAAATCAAACAACACAGGGAAAAACGTCATGATCCACCGTACCAGACTCTTCCTGACCGCCGCCGCCACGGCGCTTCTCGCCGCGCCGCTGAGCGCCGAGACGATTGATGTGGCCATCATCGGCGAGCCGGACACCTTCGATCCGATGGTGTCCACGAAGGACGTCGTCAGCATCGTCACGCAACACTTCGTGGAAACGCTCTATACCTTCGACGACACATGGTCTGTCGTACCGCTGTTGGCCGCCGGCATGCCGGAGATCAGCGAGGACGGCCTGACCTATGTCATCCCGCTGCGCGAAGGCGTGACCTTCCACGATGGGTCGTCCATGGACAGCGCCGACGTTAAGGCCTCGCTCGATCGCTGGCTGGAGGTCGCGAGCCGGGGCAAGGCGATTGCGGACAAGGTGTCGTCGGTCGAAGCCACCGGCCCGAACGAGATCACCCTGACGCTTTCGGCGCCCTACGCGCCGCTGATGTCGCTGCTGGCCTTCTCGAATTCCGCCGCCGCGATCTACCCCGAAGAGATCATCGCGCCCGAGATCGAGACGGTTATCGGTACGGGTCCGTACAAACTTGAGGCGCACCAGCCCGACCAGTACACCCAGCTTGTCCGCTTCGGCGGCTACACCCAGCCGACAGGTGCCGCCGAACGCGCGCAGACGCCGGACGAGATCCGCTTCATCCCGGTGCCCGACGGCAATACCCGGGTCGAGGGGCTGCTTTCCGGCCAGTTCGCCTATGCCGACGGGCTGTCGACCGAGGCCTACGACCGCATCGCGGAGGCCGCCGGAGCAGAGCCAGTGCTGCTGGAGCCGTTCGGCTGGCCGGTCTTTGCGATCAACCACAAGAAGGGCCTGATGACAGACCTCAACATCCGCAAGGCAGTGCAGGCCGCCCTGCCCTTCGACGACATGCTCTTTGCCGCCTTCGGGGACGAGAAGTTCTTCCAGACCGACGGCGCGATGTATCCCGAGGGATGGGCATGGCGGACAGATGCCGGTGTCGAGCTGTACAACCAGAACGACCAGGAGAAAGCCAAGGGCTATCTCGAAGAGGCTGGCTATGACGGATCGCCGCTGCGCATCCTGACCTCGCGCCAGTACGAGTTCCACTACCAGATGGCCGAGGTCGCCCGCATGGCGCTGGAGATGGCAGGGTTCACGGTGGAAATGGACGTCGTGGACTGGGCGACGCTGGCACAGAACCGGGACAACCCGGACCTCTGGGACATCTACATCACCCACTCGCCCTTCCTGCCGGAGCCGGCGCTGACCTCGTCCTTCTTTGCAACGGCGCGCGAAGGCTGGAACAATCCGGAGAAGAACGCGATCCTCGACCGCTTCACCTCCGAAAGCGATCCGGAAAAGCGCAAGGCGGTCTTTGCCGAACTGCAGAAAATCGTGCTGGAAGACGTGGGCCTGATCAAGGTCGGCAACTTCAACGCGCTGCAAGGCAAAGCCGCGGGTCTCGAAGGTGTCACGCCCTCGCCGTGGCCGGCCTTCTGGAACGCGAAGCTGGCCGAGTGACCTGACTGACAATCGACCGGTCCCCTGCGGGGCCGGTCAACCAGCCGGAACAAGAACACATGCGCAGATATCTGGCCAACCGCTTCGCAGGCATGATCGTGGTGATCTTTCTCGTGCTCACCATCGCCTTCGTGCTCGTCCGCCTCGCGCCGGGCGATCCGGCAAGCCTCATGCTCGGTCCCGACGCCACGCCGGAAGAAGTCGATGATCTGCGCGTGCGGCTTGGCCTCGACCGGCCGATTGCCGTGCAATACTTTACCTTCCTGACCAACGCCGTGCAGGGCGATCTCGGGACCTCTCTGTTTTTCGACCAGCCGGTCGTACAGGTGCTGGGCGACCGCGCGGAGCCTTCGATCTTCCTCGCGCTCTTCTCGCTGGTGGTGGCGCTGGCCATCGCGACACCCATAGGCATCTGGGCGGCCTACAGGCGCGGGTCGGCCGGGGACCAGATATCCGTCACGTCGGCCATGCTTGCCGCCTCGGTGCCGTCCTTTCTGACCGGCCTCCTGTTTCAGCGGTTCCTGGCCACGGACCTGGGGTGGTTCCCGGTGTCGGGCTACGGCGGTCCGGACGCCGGATTTGCCGAGCGCATGGGCTACCTGATCCTGCCGGCCATTACTCTGGGCATCACGAACTCTGCGCTGATCCTGCGCTTCACACGCGCGTCGATGCTGGACATCCTGGGCGAGGACTACGTGCGCACGGCCCGCGCCAAGGGCATGACCGAACGCCGCGTGGTCCTGCGCCACGCCCTGAAGAACGCGGGCATTCCCATCATCACCGTGGTCGGCCTGACCTTCGCGCTGCTGGTGTCCGGTGCGGTGGTGACAGAACGGGTGTTCAACCTTCCCGGCATGGGCAACCTCGTGGTCAACGCAGTCCTGCGAAGGGATTATCCCGTGATCCAGGGAACGCTGATCGTGGTTGCGGCACTCTACGTGCTGGTGAACCTCGCCACCGATCTCCTTTACCTCGTCGTCGACAAACGGGTGAAATACTGATGAGCGGTTCCGTCTCCGAAGCGCCCCCGGGGCTCCTGCGTCAACTCTCGGCGCGCCCGTCCGTCATGGCTGCACTGGTCGTATTCCTCCTGATCGTGCTCGCCTGTTTTCTGCTGCCGTTGCTGGGGATCACGGATATCGGCGGCATGTCCGTGCGCAACCGTCTGTCGGCCCCGGGGACAAATGGCTACGCGTTCGGAGCCGACGCCTTCGGGCGCGACCTGCTCGGGCGCCTGCTTGTCGCGGGTCAGGCGTCGCTGGCCATCGGGCTCGGAGTTGCGATCCTGTCCACGCTGCTCGGCGTGATACTTGGTCTTGTCGCAGGGTTCTTCCGCAAGCTCGACACCGCACTGTCGCGGTTGATCGACGCGATGATGGCCTTCCCGGACATCCTGCTAGCGCTGTCGCTCGTGGCGATCTTTGGCGGGACCATGGGCAACGTCATCCTCGCGCTTTCTATCGTCTATACACCCCGTATCGCACGCATCGTGCGCGCCTCGACCCTCGTCATACGGGAGTTGCCCTTCGTAGAGGCGGCCCGGGCGCTTGGCACCGGCACACCCGCGATCATGCTGACCCACGTGCTGCGCAACATCCTCTCGCCGATCCTCGTGCAGGCCACCTTCATCTTCGCCTATGCCATGCTGGCGGAGGCCGGCCTCAGCTTCCTCGGCGTCGGCGTCGATCCGAAGACGCCGACCTGGGGCATCATGGTCAACGAGGGGCGGCAGTACATCGACAACGCCTTCTTCCTCATTCTCTTCCCGGGCATCGCCATCGCCCTTTCCGTCCTCTCGCTCCAAATCGTCGGAGACGGCCTGCGCGATGCACTCGATCCCAGACTTTCCAAGGAGACCTGACTCATGGCGCTCACCCTGACCAATTTTCGGGCCACGGGCTTCGACCATGTGCCGGAGGCGATACACATCGCCGATGACGGCACCGTGGCGGCCTCTGCACCGGACGACGCGGAGGTCCTGGACCTCGGCGGCGCATTCCTCAGCCCCGGCTGGTGCGATCTGCACGTCCACGTCTGGCACGGCGGCACCGACATCTCGATCCGTGCCACCGAGGCGGGCCGCCCCACCGGCGTGACCGCCATGGCCGACGCTGGCAGTGCGGGCGAGGCGAGTTTTCACGGGCTGCGCGAATACGTCATCGAGCCGCACGCTGAGACCATCAAGGCGTTCCTGAACATCGGGTCGATCGGGCTTGTGGCCTGCAACCGCGTGCCGGAACTGATCGACTGGCGCTCCATCGACATCGACCGCACGCTTGCCGTGATCGAAGCCAACCGCGACGTGATCTGCGGCGTCAAGGTGCGCGCCTCCGGGGTGATCGTCGGATCGTGGGGCATCACGCCGGCCAAGATCGCCAAGCGCGTGGCCGAAATGACGAAACTGCCGCTGATGGTGCACGTGGGCGAACCGCCCCCGCTGATCGACGAGGTGTTCGAACTGCTCACGCCGGGCGATATCGTGACCCACTGCTTCAACGGCAAGGCCGCCGGTTCCATCCGCGACACCGAGGCGCTCTTTGCCATGGCGCAGGACATGGCGGAGCGCGGCATCCTCATGGACATCGGCCACGGCGGCGCGTCGTTCAACTTCAAGACCGCGCGCGACTCCATCGCCGACGGCCTGCGGCCCTTCTCGATCTCCACCGACCTGCACAAGCATTCGATGGAGAGCCCGGTCTACGACATGGCGACGACGCTGTCGAAACTGCTCGCCGTGGGCCTGCCGTTCGACGACGTGGTGGAGGCTTCGACCAATGCCCCGCGCTCGGTGCTGGGCCTGTCCGGCAAGGACGGGCTGACTCCGGGGATGCGCGCGGATTTCACCGTCTTCGACCTGGAGGACTGCGCCATCAATGTGCTCGACAGCCAGGGAAATGCGATGGTGATGGACAAGGTCTTTGAACCGCGCGGCACCGTGCTGGGCTGCGATTTCCAGCAGGCGGCGCGCAGGCTCCCATGACCGCACCGATCCTCACCGTCGACGGGCTGACCGTCGCCTTCGGCAAGGGGCGGCGCGAACTGACCGCCCTGCGCGACGTCAGCTTCAGCCTTGCACGCGGGCAGACGCTGGCGCTGGTGGGCGAAAGCGGCTCGGGCAAGTCGGTGACGTCGCTTGCGCTGATGGGGCTTTTGCCGCCGTCGGGCCGGGTCGTGTCGGGGACCATGCGCTTCACCGCGCGGGATGGGGTGACGCACGACCTGGACACGCTGACCCCGGCGCAGCGGCGCGCCCTGCGCGGGCCCGGCATGTCGATGATCTTCCAGGAGCCGATGAGCTCGCTCAATCCCCTGTTCACCGTCGGCGATCAGGTGGGCGAGATGCTGCTCCTGCATGAGGGAACCGACCGACAGGCGATCCGCAAGCGGACCATCGAGATGCTGGACCTGGTGGAAATCCCCGGAGCGGCGCAACGGGTGGATACCTATCCGCACGAACTTTCGGGCGGAATGCGGCAGCGGGTGATGATCGCCATGGCGATGATCTGCAACCCGGCGCTGCTGATCGCGGATGAGCCGACCACCGCGCTCGACGTGACGATCCAGGCGCAGATCCTCGACCTGATGCGCCGGCTGCAGAAGGACATGGACATGACGATCCTGTTCATCACCCACGACATGGGCGTCGTGGCCGAAATGGCCGATGAGGTGGCGGTCATGTACTCCGGCACCGTGGTCGAACAGGCGAACGTGGATGCGCTGTTCGATGCGCCGCGCCACCCCTACACGCAGGGTCTGCTGCACTCGATCCCGCACCCCGACCCGTCCGTGCAGGAGCGCCTCGTGCCGATCCCCGGGTCTGTACCGCCGCTCTCCGCCCGCCCGCCTGGCTGTGCCTTTGCGCCACGCTGCGCCCATGCGCGGCCCGCCTGCGCGTCGCCGGTCCCGCTGGAAATCAAGGCACCCGGCCACCTGTCCGCCTGCATCCTGTCCCACGCGGGAGAAGCTGCATGACCCCGCTCGTCAGCCTGCGCAGTCTCACCAAGCGCTTCCAGACCGGCTCCGGAACCGTCCACGCGGTCGAGGACGTGTCGCTGGACATCCCCAAGGGCGCGATCATGGGGCTTGTCGGCGAAAGCGGCTCCGGCAAGACCACTCTGGGCCGGACGCTGCTGCGGCTGGTGGAGCCGACGTCCGGACAAGTGATCTTTGACGGTCAGGACATCACGGCCCTGCCTCCCGCCGAAATGCGCCAGATGCGGCGCCGGATGCAGATCATCTTCCAGGACCCGGTGTCTTCGCTCAATCCGCGCCTGAAGGTCGGTGAACTTGTCGCCGAAGGGCTGAAGGCCTTCGACATCGGCAGCCGGCGCGAGCGGCGCGACCGCGTGGCCGCCCTGCTGGAAGAAGTCGGCCTCTCGCCGGATCACATGGACCGCTATCCGCATGCCTTCTCTGGCGGCCAGCGTCAGCGGATCGGCATCGCCCGCACCCTCGCGCTCGAACCGGAGTTCATCGTGGCGGACGAAAGCGTCTCGGCGCTCGATGTCTCGATCCAGGCGCAGGTGCTGAACCTGCTGCTCGACCTGCGGGAGAAGCGCAACCTGACCATGCTGTTCATCGCACATGACCTGTCCGTGGTGAATTACCTGTGCGACCAGGTGGCGGTGATGTATCTCGGTCGGCTGATGGAGGTGGGGCCGGTCTCCGAGGTCCATCGCGCCTCCGGCCACCCTTATACCCGTGCGCTCAATTCCGCGATCCCGTTGCCCGACCCGCGCGCGCACCGCGACCGGGTCGCGTTGCAGGGTGACATACCAAGCCCGCTGTCGCCGCCCTCGGGCTGCGTCTTCCGCACACGCTGTGCCTTTGCGGCCGAAACATGCGCGCAAGGCACGCCGGAGGCCCATGCCTTCGCCCCCGATCACCTGACCTATTGCAAGATTCCCGAGGTACGACATGTCCAGTGACCCTGCCACCCTCTCCGCAAACCGTGCAGAGGAGACGCCGGAGTCCCGCCTCCGTACCCTCGGTCTGACGCTCCCCACCCGCGCGCCGACCCCCATCGGCGCCTTCACCAACGTGCGCGAAGTGGCGGGGATGGTCTACGTCTCCGGGCAAGGTCCGGTCGAGGCGGATGGCACGCTCCTGCGCGGCAAGGTGGGCTCGGAAGTGACCGCAGAAGAAGCGCGCAAACATGCCCGCCTCGTCGCGGTCAATATTCTCGCGGCGCTGCGCGACCAGCTCGGATCGCTCGACCGGGTGAAGGGCGTGGTGAAACTACTTGGCATGGTGAATGCCGTCCCGGACTTCGAACGCCACCCCTTCGTGATCGACGGCGCGTCGGATCTGCTGGGTGCGGTCTTCGGTCCGTCAGGTGTGCATGCGCGCTCTGCCTTCGGCGTGGGGTCCCTGCCCAACCGGATCACGGTCGAGATCGAGGCGATCTTCGAACTGGCGCCGGAACAGGGTCAGCCGTGACGCAGGCCGAGCGCCTTTTCGACGTCCCGGGCCGCCGTCCGCACTTCGCGCGCCACCATCTCGAACTTCTCTTCCACCCGGTGCTTGGGCATCACCACGGACAGGGTCAGCCGGCATTCGCCGTCGAAGTCCCGGATGGGTGCGGCGATGCAGGCGACCTGGTCTTCCGACGTGTCGATCTGCACCGAAAGCCCGTCGAGGAAATCCTTCCGGCTGATGTCCGACAGGCGCACTGGATCGGTCTCGGCCAGCCCGGTGGAAGAGGGCCGCGCACAGGCACGGAACACCTCAAGCCGCTTGGCGTCGGGCAGGTGCCCGACCAGCAGCCGTCCCGAAGCCGTCCAGTTCAGCGGCACCCGTGTGCCAACGTCGGATGTGACGCGAAACGGCCCGGCAGAACCCTCTGCCATGGCCACGACCTGCATCATGCCTTCGTCGCGTGCGCAGATCTGCACCATCTCGCGGACACGTTCGTTCAACGCGAACATCGCCCGCTCCGCCTCGCCGAAGGCGTTCATCCGGGCACGGTAGGTCAGCCCGTAACGCATCAACCTCGGCCCGAGCCAGACGCGTTCGTCCGACGTCCGCGACAGCATCGCGCGCTCGATCAGTTCGTCGACCACCTTGTAGACCGTCGAAGGCGGCGCGCCGCTGGCCTTAGCCAGCTCATAGCCCGTCATCGGCGCATGCCGCTCGGTCAGGATGTCGAGGATCTGCAACGCGCGGTCGATCCCGCTGGTACGGGTGCGGCGCGGTTCGGGTGTGTCGCTCATACGGATCTCCATGACAGGGGACTACAAATCATAACTGTGGAATACTGCGCAAGGTGAAAGGGTCTCCCATGCGGAAAAACGAAGAATACGGTGTCGATTGGAACTGGCACGACGCCAACGGATTGGATCGCGTTGTGAACGTCTCCGGGACGATGACATCCTTGGGCGGATCGGTGACAAGCGCGCGGGTGGCCGAGGCCACGGCCGCTGTGATGCCGCGCTTCGTCAAGATGCACGATCTGCAGGCGCGCGCGTCCGAGACCATTGCGAAACTCACCGGCGCCGAGGCCGGATTCCTGACGGCTTCAGCCAGTGCCGGGATCACGCTGGCCATCGCGGGATGCCTCACCGGACTTGACCCCGCGAAAGTCGAGGCACTGCCGCTGGAGCCCGGTCCGGACAATGGTGTTGCGGTGCAGATGGGGCATCTGTGTGAATACGGCGCACCCGTCGCGCAGGCCGTGGCGCTCGCGGGTGGCAAGCTGCACATCGTGGGCCAATCGACCCTGACCCGCGACTACCAGCTTGAAGCCGCGCTCGAAGGCGCCTGTGCCGCGCTTTATGTGGTCTCGCATCACGTGGTCGACTACGGGATGATGCCGCTCGACCGTTTCGTGGAGATCTGCCACGCGAAGGGCGTCCCGGTGATCGTCGATGCCGCCTCCGAGTACGACCTGGCCGGCATGCTGGCCAAGGGCGCCGATATCGCGATCTATTCGGGGCACAAGTTCCTGAGCGGTCCGACCTCCGGCATCGTCGCCGGGCGGCGCGACCTCGTGCGGGCGGCCTACCTGCAAAACATCGGGATCGGGCGCGGCATGAAGATCGGCAAGGAGAGCATCGCAGGCGCCATCGCCGCAATGCAGCAATGGCTGGAGCGCGACCATGCCGCCGTCCGGGCCGAGGAAACACGGGCATTGGAGATGTGGCAGGCGGCCTGCGCCTTGCCCGGCATCACCGCCCTGCCCCTGCCGGACCCCACCGACAACCCGCTCGAACGCCTGCGCGTCTTCGTCGATCCGGTTGTGGCCGGGGCCTCTGCGGCACAATTCGCCGTCGCCTTCGGACGGCTGGACCCGCCTATCGTCGTCCGGGGCCACGAGGTCGAGAAAGGTTACTTCGACCTCGACCCCTGCAATCTCACGCCGGGACAGGCCGAACTGGTCCGCGATGCGCTGCCGCAAGTCCTGTCGACCCCGGCAGAGGCGGCGAAGATAGACCAGCGCGCCGCCCTGTCCGACACGCGCAACGGCGGCACGCAATCCTACCTGGACTGGCTCGCCTGAACCGGTTCCGGCAAGTCGCCCAAGGCCCGCACCGGGCACGGCAATGTCGTTTCGATGTTGTCGTGACCCGACCGGTGGCAGCCCCCAGGCAACCGTCCGTCCAGACGCCCCCCATCCTGCAACACCTGTTCTCCCTGGCCTCAAGGCCAAGGATCAGGCAAGCGGATCGGTGCGGGAAAGCTCGTCGATGGCATCCGCGCGGATCGACGTGATGTGTTTGCCCAGCACGTCGTTCACCGTCGCCCAGTCCCCTTGCCGCAACCCTTCCACGATCGCGACGTGCTGGTCGAAGCTGTCTTCGCGGCGCTGCTTGAAACGGGCGTTGAGCGCGGTGCGGATCGTGGCGATACGCGCCTCGACCAGATGGAAAGCGTTCTGCACAAGGCTGTTGCCGCAATGGTCGAAGAACAGGTTGTGGAACTCGGTGTCGATGCGGACATATCCGATCTCGTCGGCCGCCAGCATCCGTTCGCGCATTCGGGCCACCGCATCGTCGAGCGCGGCGAGGAAACGCTCCCGGTCGGCATCCATGGACAGCCGCAACGCTTCTCGTTCCAACATCAGGCGATAATCGCAGATTTCGCCCACCTCTTCGGCGGTCGGCACGAAGACGAAGCTGCCGCGCTTCGGTTTGATCGTGACAAGGCCGGTGAACTGCAAGGCGTTGAGGGCATCGCGGACCGGCGAGCGGCTGACCCCGAAGGCCGTCGCCAGCTTGTCCTCCGAGATGTTCTCACCGAAGGCGAAATGCCCGTCGATGATCGCCTGACGCAGACGCTCGACCACGATTTCGGTCAGCGTCTTGGGCGTTTCGATCTGCATCCCGGGTCTTGCGGGCATCTGGCGGGCTGTCCTTCTGGGCTTGTTTCGGGGTCTCGCCGTCTTATCACGGCGGACCCCCTGCGCAAAAGCGCGGTTCAGTAACGACCGGGGGCCGCGGCGATGCCAGCCACGTCGAGTCCGAGTTCGGCATCGCGCGCGGCGGCGGCGGCGCGGATACCGTCGACAAGCAGGGATACCTCGTTCACCCCTGCCACCAGCCCAAAGCCCTTCTGCCGCAGGATCGCGAAGTTGCGCCCGCCGCCCGGAACGGTGGCAAGCAGCTTGCCCGCGCCCAGCACCTTCGCCTCGACCTCGGCATAAGCCGCCTGCGGCGTGGCGTGGTCCATGTCCTCGATGTGGCCCAGCGTCGCGGCAAGGTCGTTCGGCCCGAGGAACACCCCGTCGATCCCATCGACCCCGGCGATCTCTGCAATCGCCGACACGCTCTCCGGCGTCTCGCATTGCACGAAGACCAGCACATCCTCGTTCGCTGTCCGCAAAGCGTAGTCCGGACGCGTGCCATAGTCCGAACCGCGCACGATGGGCGCCGCGTAGCCCCGTCCGATCCCACCCGTGCCGCGCACGGGGTAATGGCACGAGCGCGCGATCTGCCGGGCCTGTTCGACGGTGTTCACCATCGGCACGACGAGCGAACGGAAACCGCGGTCGAGCACCTTCTTCAGCACGGTGTCGGTGCCGTCCGGCACCCGCAGGATCACCTCGCCGCCCGCGGCCTCGACGGCACGCGCCACGGACACCCAGGTTTCCAGGTCACCAATGCCATGCTCGCCGTCGATCAGCACCACGGGCCAGCCGTGCCGCACGAGGATTTCCGCGATATCGGGGCAGCCAAGTTCGGCCCAGGCGGCGGTGATGAACTCGCCGTCGAGAAGGCGGGATTTCAGGGCGTTCATTTCAGGTCTCCAGTAGGGGTGTCGATGACTTTCCCCGGATTGAGCAGGCCCGCCGGGTCGAGCGCGGCCTTGATGCGGGCCATAAGCGCCAGCTCCTCGGCGGAGCGTGTATAGGGCAGGTAGGGTTTCTTCAGAAGGCCGATGCCGTGTTCGGCCGAGATCGTACCCCTGAAGTCCCGCACCGTGGCATAGACGATGCTGCTGATGCGGTCCATCGGTTGCTCTTTCACCGCGCGGTCCAGCGCCACGATGTGCAGGTTGCCGTCGCCGATATGGCCGTAATAAACGCTGAGCGCCTCTGGCATCGCCTCAACCAGCCGCGACCGGCAGGCGTCGGCGAAGGCGTCCATGGACGTGACAGGCAGGCCGATGTCGTAGGCGCAATGCGGGCCGAGGCGCGTCATGAATTCCGCGCAGGCATCGCGCACGTCCCAGAAGCGCTGCACGTCCGACAGGCTTTGGCTGATGGCGGCGTCCTCCAGCAGGCCGGCCTCGTAGACCCGCTCGATCCAGGACATGAAACGCGGGCCGTCGATCTCTTCGTCCAGTCCTTGCGTCTCCAGCAGGACGTAGAACGCATGCTTCCCCTCAAGTGGCGAGCGGGTGCCCACCGTCTCTGTCACCACCTGCCAGTAATCGGGCCACATGACCTCGAAGGCCGACAGCATCGGACCCAGCCCGCGCCGGGCCTCGGCCAGCAGGTTGACCACGTCGTCGTAGGACCCCAGCCCGCAGAGCGCCGCGTTCACGCAGCCGGGCTTGGGATGCATCCGCAACACCGCGCGAGTGACGATGCCCAGCGTGCCCTCCGATCCGATAAAGAGCTGTTTCAGATCGTAGCCCGCGTTGTTCTTCAGCATCTTGTTCAGGCCGCTGACCAGCGTCCCGTCCGGCAACACGTATTCGAGGCCGAGGATCATCTCTCGCGTCATGCCGTAGCGGATCACCCGGTTGCCGCCCGCATTGGTGCCGATATTGCCGCCGATCAGGCAGGAGCCGCGCGCGCCAAGGTCCAGAGGGATGAAGAACCCGGCCTCGTCGGCGGCCTTCTGGATCACCTCCAGCGGCGTGCCCGCGCGGACCGTCATGGTGGAACTGGCCGGGTCGATCTCTTCGATCCCGTTGAACCGTTCGAGCGAGATCATCACTGCGCCGTCGATGGGATGCCCGCCGCCGGCAAGTCCGGTCAGACCGCCCTGCGGCACCATGGCAACGCCCGCCTCGGCACAAAGACGCACCGCCTCTGCCACGGCCTCCGGCGTGTCCGGGCGCAGCACCGCCAGCGGGGTCACATTCGCGAGGAAGGACGTGTCGTGCAGGTTGCGCGCCGGGATGTCGTCACCGGCCAGTAGCGCCGGGCCTGGAAAGGCTGACGCGAGGCGGGCGAGGAGAGAGTCAGTGTCGAGCGGCATGAGCGTGCGATCCTAGAAGTTGGGTGGACCGGCGCGCACGGGAGGAGCACGCACCGGTCCGTAGTCGCCCGTGAGGGCTTAGTTGCGAATCTTGGCCAGCTCTTCGGTCAGCCGGTCGAAATTCTCTTTGCCGACCGAGTCCATCGAGGTCTCGTAGACCGGAGCCACCAGTTCGCGCAGTTTCGCCATCTCGTCGGCGGGCATCTCGGAGATTTCCATGCCTTCGGAGGTCAGCTTTTCGGCGGATTCACCCACCGCAGCGCGCGACCGTTCGATCTGTGCGTCGCGGGCGCTTTCCGCACAGGAGCGGATCAGCGCCTGTTCGTCGCCGTTCAGGCTGTCCCAGACCCCCTTGTTCACGAGAACCGGGTTCGGCGAATAAGCGTGGCGCGTCAGGGTCAGGTACTTCTGCACCTCGTAGAACTTCGTCGCCTCGATCAGCGGCAGCGGGTTTTCCTGCCCGTCCACGGCGCCGGTTTCGAGCGCGGTGAACACCTCGCCGAACGCCATCGGCACCGGGTTCGCGCCCAGACGGCGGAAGGTGTCGAGGAAGATCGGGTTCTGCATCACGCGGAAGTTCAGACCTTCGAAGTCCGACACGGCCTTGATCGGGTGCTTGGAGTTGGTGGCGTTGCGGAAACCGTTTTCCCACATGGACAGCATCACAAGGTCATGCTGCGGCATCTTCTCTGCCACGTAGTCGAAAAACGGGCCGGTCATGATCGCGTCGACCTCGGCGTCGTTCTCGAACATGAAGGGCAGGGTGAACACGCCAAGCGCCGGTTCGATGCCCGCGATTGCGGCGGAACCGGTCACGACCATCTCGATCGAACCCGAACGGGTCGCCTGCGTCGCATCGGCATCGTCGCCAAGCTGGCCGGAGTAGAAGCCGCGAAGCTTCATCTTGCCGTCCGAACCTTCTTCCATGCAGGTCGACATGGCCTCGATGCCGGTGGCGATCGGGTGATCCTTGGCCGCGCCGCTCGAAATCTTGAACGTGTGCTTGCCATACTCGGCGGCGAGCGCCGGTGTCGTGAACGCGGTGGCGCAGAGCGCCATGGCCACAAGGGTCTTCAGTTTCATTGTCAGTCTCCTCCTTTGTATTTCTTGTATACGGGTCTGTCGCCGCCCTTGGGTCAGCGCAGCCAGTTCAGCGGTCCGAGAACGAGTTGCGGGAAGATCACCAGCAGGGCGAGCACGACGATCTGCGCGAACAGGAATGGCGCCGCCCCCTTGGCGACCTTGTGCAAAGGCACGCCCGACACGCCCGCCGAAACGCTGAGCACGATGCCCACGGGCGGCGTCACGAGGCCGATGGCGCAGTTGATGACAAAGAGCACGCCGAAGTAGATCGGATCGATCCCCGCTTCCTCCACCACCGGCAGCAGCACGGGGGCAAGGATCAGGATCGTCGGACCCATGTCCAGCATCGTTCCGATCATCAGCACCAGCGCCATGATCACGATCAGCAGCAGCGTCGGGCTATCCACCAACGGGCCGACAAGGTCGAGCACGATGCCCGACAGGTCCGCCAGAGTGATGAACCAGGCCGTCGCCAGGGCCGCCGCCGCCAGCATCATCACCACCGCCGTGGTCAGCGCGGCGTCGCGGAAGACCCGGAACAACTGGTTCACCTTCAGTTCGCGGTGAACGACCATCCCGACGAAGATGGCGTAGACGGCGGCGATCACGGCGGCCTCGGTCGGGGTGACCACGCCGAAGCGGATGCCGCCGAGAATGATCACCGGCATCCCCAGCGACCAGAGCGCATGGCGCGTCTCGCGCAGCCGGACGCCCCAGCCCTGACGCGGCTGCGGCGCCACGTTGTCGCGCCGCGCCACGATGAGCCAGGCAATGATGGCGCCCACGCCCATCATGATCCCGGGCACGATACCCGCCATGAACAGCTGCGTGATCGACAGGTTGGTCGCCACGGCAAAGACGATGTAGGCGATGGAGGGCGGGATGATCGGGGCAATGACGCCGCCCGAGGCCATGAGACCTACCGAGCGTGCCTCGTCATGGCCGGATTCCTTCATCATCGGCAGCATGATCGCGATCAGCGCGGCGCTGTCGGCGGCAGCGGAGCCCGACAAAGACGCCAGGATGATCGCGGCGAAGATCGCCACCACGCCCAGCCCGCCGCGCACGTGCCCGACGAAAGCCATGGCAAAACCGATGATCCGCTTGGACATGCCGCCCGCGTTCATCAACTCTCCGGCAAGCAGGAAGAACGGGATCGCCAGAAGCGAGAAGTTGTTCGCGCCCACGACCATGCGCTGCGACACGACTTGCGGGTCGAAGAGGTCCATCTGGAAGCCCATCACGGCAGCGCAGATCAGCAGCGCGAAGGCGACCGGAACGCCGATGCAGAGCGTGACGCCCAAAGTGACAATGAACAGGACCAGGGTCATTCTGTCACCTCACGGCTCGATTGCGGCAGATCCGTCAGGCGGCCGGTGGCGTATCCGAGCATCCGCAGCCCGGCCATCAGCCCGATCAGCGCAGACATCGGGATCAGTACGCCGAAGACCCAGATCATCGACATGCGCGTGACGGGCGCGATGTTGGTGGCGTTGACATGGAACTGCTGCAATGTGCCGACGAGGATCATGATGCAGACCGCAAGGACCAGCCCGTTCGCCAGCGTCAGGAGCAGGCGACGCATCGGAGTGTTCACGGTCGTCACCACCAGGTCAAAGCCCATGTGCATGTTGTGGCGCATCGCCACGATGGCGCCGAGGAAGATCAGCCAGACGAAGAAGAAGCGCGACAGCTCCTCGCTGATGTCGATGCCGGAGCCGAAGCCATAGCGCAGGACGACGTTGGCAAAGACCATGATCGTCATGCCCGCCAGCAGCAGCACCAGCAGCACTTCCAACGCCTTGAAGAATCCGTCGATCAGTTTCACCGCCGTCCTCCCGCAACCCTGATGGTTTCGCCTGTCACATAGGGCGCATCGAACAGCAGCCATTCGGCGGTGCCCGCCACTTCGTCCGCGGCGCCAAGCCGACCCAGCGGGATGCCCTCTGCCGCCTGAGCGCGGGCATCCGGCGCCGTCATGACTGCATCCTGGATCGGCGTGTCGATGATGCCCGGGGCCAGCGCGTTGACCCTCAGATCGGGCGCAAAGTCCCGCGCCATCGCCCGCGTCAACGCCATGATCGCAGCCTTCGACGCTCCGTAGGCTGCAAACCCCGGGGCGCCGCCATTCTCTCCCGCGATGGAAGAGAGGTTCACGATGCCCGACTGCGGATGCGAAACACGCGCCTTCAGGAAGGCCTGGGTCACCATCATCAATCCGACCACGTTCACGTCGAAGATCCCTTGCAGGTGCTCCGCGTCGAGCGCGCCCCACTCCATGCGCTGCCCGAGGATGCCGGCGTTGTTCACCAGGTGCGTGACCCCGTCCAGCGGGGCCCCCGCGATGGCGGCCGCGTCCGAGACATCGACCACCGAGGTCTCGACGGCTGCGCCGAGCTCTGCCTGCGCCGCCGTCAGGGCCGCGCCGGAAATGTCCCACAGGATCGCCCGTGCGCCGCGCGCCACGACCCGCCGCGCCACGGCAAGCCCGATGCCGGAGCCGGCCCCGGTTATGAGAACCGTCGCGTTCATTCGCCGTGCCGGTGGGCAAAGGCCTGATGAGCCGCAAGATCGACGACATCGCAGAATTCCGCGTAGGTCAGCGCGTCGCCGCCGCCTGCAAGGCCGGTGCTCTTGAGCCGTGACAGCGCGGTTGCGCTGGCCTGCGCCGCCGTGAACAGCGTCGTGACGGCATACATCACGATGGAAAAGCCCATGCCCTGCACGTCCTCGACCGACAGCGACGCGGCATCCGTGCCATCGACCAGGCTCAGCACTTTCGGTCCTTCGACGCGGCGGGCAATCGCCTCGACCTCGGCGCGGGTCTTCACCCCGTCGACAAACACAAGGTCCGTGCCCGCATCCTGATACCGGGCCGCGCGTGCCACCGCCTCGTCGATACCCAGAGGCTGCAGCGCGTCGGTGCGCCCGATGATGAGGATATCGCCCGTGCCGCGCGCCTCGACGGCGGCTTTCAGGCGGTGCGCGCCTTCTTCGGCAGCCACGAGCCTGACGCCTGACAACTGGCCGCAGCGCTTGGGGGAAAGCTGATCCTCGATATGCAGAGCGGCGACGCCACCCTGCATGTATTCCTCTACGGTGCGGGCCACGTTCAGCGCGCCGCCATAGCCGGTGTCGGCATCCGCGATGACGGGGATATCCACCGCGCGCACCATGGCGCGGGCATGATCTGCCATTTCCGTCTGGGTCATCAGGCCGAGGTCGGGCTTGCCCAGCCGGACCGCCGTCGCGCCAAGTCCCGTCATGTAGACCGCGTCGAATCCCTGCCCCTGCACCAAACGTGCCGTGAGGGCATCCGGCGCGCCTGGCGCCACTGTGAACAGGCCTTTGTCCAGCCTTGTCCGCAACATATTCTCGCGGGTCATTCTGTCTCCTCCCGGGCTTGAACGACCTCCTCTGCCGCTCGCCCTCCGTTTTGTGATGTTTAACATGTTACGTGTGACATATGTCAATAGCCGAGCGTGAACCACGCTGTTCCGCCATGGTTTTCAGCGCGACGTGGGCGATGGAGGGATGAGAAGCTGTAGATCGCCGATTGCATGCGCCCGCGCCAGAAGCGTGCGGCCGGCGTCTCGTCGGGGGCGGAGCGGAGTGGGCGTGTTGCCCGGCGGGTCGCTGATTCCGCCGACCAGCCCAGGAAGCAAACCGCCACGACGGTTCGGCGGTCACCAAATGTTCGGTTTGTCCGCCATCCCGAAGCCCCCGGCCAAGCGCCGGAGGCCTTGGCCCATCTGCGTTCAGTCGCCTTCGGGTTTGGATGCCCGGATCAGGTAGCGATGCTCGGACCGTCGCAGCAACGACTTGCGCCAGCCCAATGCCGCCCTTTGGGCGCGATGGACCGGGCCCAGCCGCGTGTCCGTCCGCAGATCCGTGAAACCAGCCGTGGCCAGCAGCTTGGATACCGCGTCCGCCCGGGCGCCTTGCGAAAAATGCACGCGTTGAAGGATCTCGCGGTGGCGATCCATGCGCCCATGATCGACCGCCCTGCCGCGCAAGAGCCAGCGGGCAAGCAGCCCCTTGCGGACGAAATCACCGTCCACCAGCAACAGTGTGCCCCCCGGCGCAAGCACCCGGTGCCATTCGGCAAACGCTGCCTCTGGATCCACAAGGGTCCAGACGAGGTGCCGGGTGACGATCACGTCCACACTCTCGGACGGCAACATGGTCCGTTCGGCATCCGCCTGCAGGAAGGTCACGTCCGGCAGTTTTTGCCGCGCCCGTTCCAGCATCGGTTCGGCCCAGTCGAGCCCCGTCACGTCGAACCCAAGACCCCTGCACAGGCGGGAAACCTCCCCCGTTCCACAGGCCAGATCCAGAAGCCGCCGACCATTCGCCGGGCCGAGATGCCTGCGAAACAGCGTCTCCCAGGCGGCCATCTCGGCGCCGTCCTCGATTCTGTGGCCCGGCTCGTCGTCGAAGGTCGGAGCACGGTCGGACCAGTAGTCGCGGATCTCGTCGCGTATGTCGCGATTGCCATGGGGATGGATGTTCATTGCGCCTCTCGACGTTGCCTGGCCCGGGTCTCGATTAGTAGATCAATTTTGTCAACTTATATCTTGACTAAAATGATTGGATAAATCATCCCCGGGGGCAATTCACGAAGCGAGGAAGCGAATATGACCCTGAAACAGATGCTTGGCCTCACCGCGCTGGCGGTCCTGCCCGCCATTCAGGCGGCAGCCGATCCCATCACCGTGACCGATATCGTCGGGCGCGAGGTCACGCTGGACGGTCCCGCCGACCGCGTGATCCTTGGCGAAGGGCGGCAGATTTTCTTTGCCGCCGTTCTGGACGGCGACGACCCGTTCAAGCGCGTCGTCGGCTGGCGCGACGACCTGCTGCAGGCGGCCCCGGAAAGCTACGAGATGTACGCCGAGAAGTTTCCCCAGCTCACGGACATCCCGACCTTCGGCGGCTTCAAGGACGGCACCTTCGACATCGAACAGGCCGTGTCGCTGCAGCCTGACGTGATGATCCTGAACCTGGAGGCCAAGGCCGCCACCGATGAAGCGGGCTACGAGGAAAAGCTGGCCAAGGTCGGCATCCCGATCGTCTACGTCGACTTCCGCGAAAAACCGTTCGAGCACACCGCCCAGTCCATGCAGATCATCGGCGAGCTCTTCGGCAAGGAGGAACGCGCGGCAGAGTTCAACGCCTTCTACGACGCGCAGATGGCCCGCGTGACGGACGTGATCGGTGCGCAGGAAGATCTCGACCGTCCGCTGGTGTTCGTCGAACGCGCCGGCGGCTACTCCGAGGATTGCTGCATGTCCTTCGGCCACGGCAACTTCGGCACCTACGTCGAGCTGGCCGGGGGCGAAAACATGGCCAAGCCCTTCATCCCCGGGACCTTCGGCACGATCAATGCCGAACAGGTGATCGCATCGGACCCCGACCAGATCGTTGTCACCGGTGGCAACTGGGACGCCTACGTTCCCGGCGGTGCGTGGATCGGCGTCGGCCCCGGGTCCGACGAGGCCGAGGCACGCGCGAAACTTGCCGCGCTGATGGAACGCCCCGGCTTTACCGGCGTCAAGGCGGTGGAAGACGGACAGGTGCACGCGATCTGGCACCAGTTCTACAACAACCCATACAGCTTTATCGCCGTGCAGCGGCTGGCGACCTGGCTGCATCCCGACCTGTTCCCCGACCTCGATCCCGAGGCGACGCTGGTCGAATTGCACGAGCGTTTCCTGCCGGTCGACTACCGCCCGGGCTACTGGGTGTCGCTGGACGCATCCACAAACTGACCTGACGGGGTGGCCTGCGGGCCACCCCCAACTTGCGGAGGTTGCATGGCTGCGCTCTCGACGGATACCCCAACACATGCCGCCAGCTATCGCGGGCTGGTCGCCCGGCGGATCGCGATCCTTGCCGGGTTGACCGTTCTTCTTGTGCTGTCGCTGGCAATAGATGTGTCGCTTGGCCCGGCGCGCTACGATGTGCTGAACGTGCTGCACACGATCCTCGCGCCCGGCTCGGCCGACCTGCAGATGCGCGTCGTGGTCTGGGACATCCGGATGCCCATGGCGATGCTGGCGATTGTCGTCGGCGCCAGCCTGTCGCTGGCGGGCGCCCAGATGCAGACCATCCTCGCAAATCCGCTGGCCAGTCCCTTCACGCTGGGCCTGTCCGCAGCGGCCAGCTTCGGTGCGGCACTGGCAATGGTGCTTGGGGTCGCGCTTTTTCCGGCGGCCATCGCGCTGATGGTGCCGATCAACGCCTTCGCCATGGCCATGGCGGCATCCCTGCTGATCTTCGGCCTGTCGACGATGCGCGGCGTAACCGTGGAAACCATCGTTCTTCTCGGCATCGCGCTGGTCTTCAGCTTCAACGCGGCGCTGGCGCTGCTGCAGTACTTCGCCTCCGAACAGGCTCTGTCGGCGGTTGTCTTCTGGACCATGGGCAGCCTGACCAAGGCCACCTGGCCCAAAGTCGCCGTCGTGGCTTCGATCCTGCTGATCTGCACGCCGCTGTTCGCGCGCCGGGCCTGGGCGCTGACCGCCATCCGATTGGGCGAGACCCGCGCAGCGGCCATGGGCGTGCCCGTCAAGCGCCTGCGGCTGGAGGCCTTGTTCCTCGTGTCGCTGCTGGCCGCCGTGCCCGTTTCGTTTGTCGGCACCATCGGCTTCATCGGCATCGTCGGCCCGCACGTCGCGCGGCTGCTGCTGGGGGAAGACCAGCGTTTCTTTCTGCCCGGCGCGATGTTGTCGGGTGCGCTGATCCTGTCCGCGACCTCCGTTCTGTCGAAGGCGATCCTTCCCGGCGCGGTCCTGCCCATCGGCATCATCACCGCACTGGTCGGCGTGCCGTTCTTTGCCGCACTGATCCTGACGAAAGGCCGCAAGTCATGGTAAGTCTCGCCCTCGACCGCGTCGGCGCCCGCTACGGACGGCGCCAGATCCTTGACGATGTCTCGACACCCATGATCGAAGGCGGCGCCCTGACCGCGCTGGTCGGGGCAAACGCGGCCGGCAAGTCCACCCTGTTCCGCCGCATCGCAGGGCAGTTGCATGGCCCCGGCACTGTCCGTCTGACCGGCGCGGGTGACGACGACCTGCGCTACATGCCGCAGGACACCGCCATGAGCGCGGCGCTGACGGTCTACGAATCCATCATCCTCGCGCTGAAGCAGGGGGGCGGAAGCTGGCGCCTGTCTGCCGCGGAACTGGCCGCCGTCGACGATGTGCTGCGCCGCTTCAGCGTAGAGCATCTGGCCCACAGGCAGCTTCCGGAACTCTCGGGTGGCCAGCGACAGGCGGTCAGCGTCGCCCAGACTCTGGTCACGCGGCCCAAGGTCGTCCTGATGGACGAACCGACATCCGCGCTGGATCTTTACCGGCAGTACGAAGTGCTGGAAGCGCTCAACCGCTACGCGGAAGACACCGGCGCGGTGGTCATTCTCGCGCTGCACGACCTCAACCAGGTGATGCGCGCCTGCACGACGGTGATGGCCCTCGCCGGGGGACGCATCCTTGCCACCGGACCGACGTTGGAGGTTCTGACACCGGACTTGATCGGCAAGCTCTACGGCATCGACACCCGGGTAGAGCGGTGTTCGCGCGGCTGTCCGATGATGATCGTCGACGGCCCGTCCCACACGGCAGCGACCGCGTCCTGACGTTGTTGAGCGTCCCGTCCGGCCCGGCAAAGCCACCGGCATCGAGGATCGGGGAACCTTCGCGCCGGTCGGGACCGGACAGGGCCTTGGCTGGGGCTTGACCTAGAGGGCATGTGGCCGTGGGTCTCGGCCACATCGCAGGACACACCGCCGATCCGGTCGGCAAGTCCTTCGCGCCCTCCTCCAGCCGCTCGGCACGCTCTCCGACGTCCCGCATCGTCAGCAGATCGTCCTCGACCTCGCTGCGTTCGATTGGCACGGCCAGAAGGCAAAGCTGGATGACGTGGGCACGAAAGGGGCGTCAATCGCGCGGCCATGGGTCCCGCACCCACCCAAGACGCCCGGGTATCGGTCAGGCAAGGACGGTCAGAGCGGGACGAAGCGTCCGTCCGCGTCCAGACGGATGCCGTCGAAACGGTCGCCGGACCGCAACAGGCCCGCGTTCCCCGGTGTCCTGAGCAACCGTGCCGGCAGGCAGGTGGCCATGGCCAGCGCCCGGATGCGCGGCACACCGATCCCGTCCAACACCTTCAGCGCGGTCGGCATGTCGAGGTCGGCCCCGGCGAGCGTCCCGTCCTCCAGCGTCAGCCGACCGTCGCGGCGCAGCACGCGCCGTCCGTTCAGGACGTACTCCGTGATGTCGGACCCCACCGGCGGCATGGCGTCTGTCACAAGGAACAGCGCCCCCTTCTCCTTGTGGGCGTTCAACGCGATGCGCAGCGCGGCGGTGTGGACGTGGATGCCGTCTGCGATGATCCCGGCAGACACGTCGGGCCGGTCCAGGATCGCCCCCACCATGCCCGGCGCGCGGTTGCCCATCTGGCTCATGGCGTTGAACAGGTGGGTGGCGCAGCGCACGCCCGCGTCGAAGTAGGCGCAGGCGGTCTCGTAGCTGCAATCGGAATGGCCCAGCGACAGGATCACCCCGGCGCGCAACAGCCGCCGCACCAGGTCGAGCGGCACCGACTCCGGCGCGATGGTCACCTTCAGGTTCGGCAATCGGGCGGCGGCGTCGGCCAGCACTTCGGCGTCGGCCTCTGTCATCGGCCTGATCAGGGCAGGATCGTGTGCGCCCTTGCGGGCCAGCGACAGGTGCGGCCCTTCAAGGTGCAACCCGACGATGCCAGGAACGGCCTGCGCCACGGCCTGCGCCACGGCGTCGATGGCGGCGCGCACCTTGTCGGGCGTGTCGGTGATAAGCGTCGGCAAGATGTGCGTGGTGCCGGTGCGGGCGTGCGCCTCCGCGATGGTGCGCAGTCCTTCGACAGTGGTCTCTTCGTTGAACAGAACGCCGCCGCCGCCATTGACCTGCAGGTCCACGAAACCGGGCAGGATCGTGCCATCGAGGCGCTCGGCCTCCGGCGCGTCCTTCAGGTGTACGATGGCCCTGAGCCGCCCGTCCTCTACCGCCAGCGCGTGTTCGGTCAGGTGGCGGACGCCGTCGAAAATGTCGGGGGCATGCAGGTAGCGCATCACGTGGTCTCCGTCACCTTGCGCAGGTGGCGCGGCGCATCCGGGTTCACCCCGCGCGCCACGGCAACCTGTTCCACCATCGCATAGAACGACGCGATCAGCGAGATCGGGTCGGTCAGCGGATGTCCCGTGCGCACCGCAGGCAGCGCCGTTGCGGTAGTGGCCTTGCGCGAGGTGGTGAACACCTTGGCGCCCTTGGCGGCCACCTGCTCCGCCACGTCGATCAGCGCGCTCTGGGCCGCGTCCTGCACAGCCAGCGCGATCACCGGGAAACCCCGCTCGACGATGCTGACCGGACCGTGCAGCACCTCCGCCGAGGAATAGCTTTCGGCATGAAGCTGGCACGTCTCCTTGAACTTCAGCGCCGCCTCGTTCGAGAAGGCAAAGACCGGCCCGCGCCCGAGGCAATAGAGCGAGTCTGTCGTCTGCAACTCTGCGGCAAGCGGCGACCAGTCGGCGGCAACGGCATCGGCCAGGGCCTGCGGCAAGCCATGGATGGCGGCCCTCAGCAGGTCGTCCTGCACCAGTTCCGCCAGCAGCCAGACGCCCGCGATCGCCGAGTTCACGAAAGTCTTCGTGGCCGCGACCGACAGCTCGGGCCCGGCGTGCAGCGCAAGCGCGTGGTCCGAAACCTCTGCCAGCCGCGAGTCGAGGTGGTTCGTCAGCCCGACCGTCAGCGCGCCCTCCTCCTGCATCATCCGCACCATGGCGACGATGTCCGGGCTCATCCCCGATTGCGAGACGGCAAGGCAGGCGGCGCCCTTCACCTTCAGCCGCGCGCCGTAGATCGACGCGACAGACGGCCCGACAGAGGCAACGGGCAAACCGGCCAAGATCTCCGCCACGTATTTGAAGTAGGTCGCGGCATGGTCCGACGACCCCCGCGCCACGGTGACGAAGAACGCCGGATCGCGCGCGCGCAGCGCCTCGGCCGCGCCCCGGATCGCGTCGCCACCATGGGTCAGCAGCCGCTCCACCGCGTCGGGGATTTCCAGCACTTCGCGCCGCATGTGGGTTTCGGTCATCGGTCTTCCTTCTGAAGGCGCAGTTGGGCGACGAAGGTATAGGCATCGCCGCGATAGAGGGATTGGGTGAATTCGCAGACCCGCCCGGAGGCAAGGCTGGAGGTCCGTTCGATCCGCAGCCCGGCGCTTCCGGGCGCCAGGTCCAGAAGCGCGGCGTCCGGCCCGTCGACGATGACGGCGGTGATCTTCTGCAACGCCACCACCGGGCGCGTGCCATGGGCGTCGAGCACGGCGTAAAGCGACTGGGTGACCTCCAGCGGGTTCGGCAGGATGTCGGTCGGAAGCGAGGCGCGCTCGATCGCCATGGGCGCCCCGTCGGCCAGCCGAAGCCGCGCGATGCGGGCGACGGAATCGCCGTCCTTCAGCGAAAGCGCGTCCACCTCTTCCGGGGTCGGCATGAAGAACCCGCGCTCCAGCCATTGTACGGTGACGCTCATGCCGCGGCGGGCCATGTCCTCGGTAAACGAGGTGAGGCGCGACAGGGTCTGGTTCACCTTCGCCGGTGTCGAGGCCACGAAAGAGCCGGACCCCTGCCGCTGCACGATCCGGCCCTCGTCCACCAGCGACTGGATCGCCTTGCGCACGGTGACGCGGCTGAACTCCGTGATCGTGGCGATCTCGCGCTCGGGCGGCAGCGGGCTGCCCGGGGCCAGAAGCCCGCCGTCCACACCTTCGGACAGGCGGTTGCGCAGTTGCAGATAGCGCGGGCCGGCCTCGGGCCTGTACCAGTCGTGCGGCTTCAGGAAGTCGACCACGCTCATGCCGGGACCCTCCGGGCCAGCGCCAGCGCCCCGTCCAGCGCACTGCCCTTGGGCGGGATCAGCACCATGTCGTCGAGGTAGCGCGCGTAATGCACCCCCACCCCGCCGGTCAGGCACAACGGTTCGTCCGCGCGGTGCCCCAACCCGTCGAGCGCAAACCGCAGGAACGTCGCGCCCTGCCACATCAGCGACAGACCCGCGCTGTCCCCGGCCTTCGCGGCCTCCACGATGCGCGGGGCGTAGGCTGCATAATCATGCGCAAGCGCGCGGCGGCCAAACGCGACAAGACCCGGCGGCCCGCCCAGCTCTTCCAGCACGGCGCGCATCAGCGGCGACTCCGCCACCAGCCCGTCGCTGACGTGCAGGGCCAGCTTCATAAGCTCGTGTCCCAGCCATGCGCCCGACGCCTGATCCGACAACTGGAACCCCCAGCCGCCGACGCTGCGCGATGCATCCCCGGCCTGACGGGCAAAGAAACTGCCGGTGCCGATGGCGGCCAGCGACCCGTCCTGCGGCCCCAGCGCCCCGGCCAGCATGGTGTCGCTGTCCTCCGTCACGGTGACCCGGCGCAGCGGCAGAGCCCTGGCCACACGGTCGCCCACCTCGGCCGAGATCACCCCGGCCAGCCCCGCGTGCGCGGGCATCCCGGCCAGATCGGCAACCGCTACGCCCGCACCCGCGCAGGCGATGTCGAGCGCCGCGCACAGGTGGCGAATCGTGCCGTCGAAATCGGTGGTGGCATTGGCGGGTCCGCCCTCGCCCCTGCCAAGAATGACGCCGGAGGCATCGCAGATCGCGACCCGACAGCCGCTTCCGCCGCCGTCCAGTCCGATCGCAAAGGGTGTGGGTGCCTCCGTCATGGCGAAAGGCATACCATGAGGCCGCACACATGCAAACACCAAAACAATACCAATACCCGCATTTTTGTACCCGATGACACCAATAGAAAAGAGCTCTTGCTTAAAGGTATTGTTTAGGTATGGTCTTGGGAAACTGCCAACCGACTCACCGAAGGCTGCCGCCATGACCTCCATCGACGCCCTGCGCCCTGATGCGGCCTTGCGCACCATGCTGGATGCGCAGACCGAGGCCGCGCGCGCCGTCGGGAGCGCCCTGCCCGGGATCGAAGAGGCCGCGCACCGTATGGCGGAAACCCTGCGCAACGGCGGCACCGTGGTCTATGCCGCCGCCGGAAGCTCTGGCCTGATGGCGCTGGCGGACGCCTGCGAACTGCCCGGCACCTTTGGAATCGACCCGGCCCGCGTGCGCATTGCCATGGCGGGCGGCATTCCCACCGACGCGCGGATGCCCGGCCATACCGAAGACGACACCGCCGAAGCGGAGGCCGTGGCCGCCAGCATGACACCCGGCGACCTGCTGATCGCCATCTCCGCCTCCGGCACCACGCCGCAGGCTCTGGCGCTGACGCGGGCCGCTCAGGCGAAGGGCATCGCCACGGTCGGCGTCGCCAACACGCCCGGAAGCGCGCTCCTGGCCGTTGCCGACACCGCCATCGCGCTGCCCACACCGCCCGAGGTGGTCGAGGGCTCCACCCGGCTTGGCGCCGGCACCGCGCAGAAGATCGCGCTCAACATGGTCTCCACCCTCGCAGGGGTCCTGCTGGGTCATGTCCACGACGGCATGATGGTCAACCTGCGGCCCGACAACATCAAGCTGCGCGCCCGGGCCGAGACCATCGTCGCCCGCATCGCAGGGGTGCAGCCCGACGCCGCCCGCACTGCGCTGGAGGCCACCGCATACGACGTGAAACCGGCCGTCCTCGTGGCGCTGGGGCACGATCCCGAAGACGCCCGCCGCATCCTGGATGCCCACGGGCAAAACCTGCGGCAGGCGCTGCAGGCCGAAACACCCAAAACCAGAAGAGCCTGACACAAGGCCTTTTCCAACAAGGAGAGAAAGACAATGACGAAGACACTCAAAGGCGCCCTCCTGCTCAGCGTGCTCGGCACCGGCGCATGGGCGCAGGACGTCACGCTGACCATCGAGAGCTGGCGCAACGACGACCTGAAGATCTGGCAGGACGAAATCATCCCGGCCTTCGAGGCCGAGCATCCCGGCATCAAGCTGAACTTCACCCCCTCCGCCCCGGCGGAATATAACGCCATCCTGAACTCCAAGCTGGATGCGGGATCGGCCGGCGACATCATCACCTGCCGCCCCTTCGACGCGTCGCTTGCGCTGTACGAAGGCGGCAAGCTGGCCGACCTGTCGGACCTCGAAGGCATGTCGAACTTCTCCGACGTGGCCAAATCCGCGTGGGTCACCGACGACGGCGAACATCCCTTCTGCGTGCCGATGGGCGCCGTGATCCACGGCTTCATCTACAACAAGGAGATCTTCGAGGAGCTGGGTCTGGAAGAGCCGACCACCGTGGCGGAATTCTACGACGTCCTGGACAAGATCAAGGAAGACGGCACCTACACCCCGATGGCGATGGGCACCAACGACCAGTGGGAAGCCGCGACCATGGGCTACCAGAACATCGGCCCGACCTACTGGAAGGGTGAGGAAGGCCGCACTGCGCTGATCTCGGGCGACGCAAAGCTGAACGACCCGCAGTTCACCGAGGTCTTCACCGAACTGGCGAAGTGGGGCGACTACCTCGGCGACGGTTTCGAGGCGCAGACCTACCCCGACAGCCAGAACGTCTTTACCCTTGGCCGCGCCGCGATCTATCCGGCGGGTTCGTGGGAAGTGTCGGGCTTCAACAACCTCGCCGACTTCGAGATGGGGGCCTTCCCGCCGCCGGTCGCAGCCGAAGGCGACACCTGCTACATCTCCGACCACACCGACATCGGCATCGGCATGAACGCCGCGACCGAACACCCGGAAGAGGCCAAGACCTTCCTGAACTGGGTGGCGTCGCCGGAATTCTCCAAGATCTTCGCCAACGCGCTGCCGGGCTTCTACCCGCTGGCCTCCGAACCGGTAGAGATCACCGACCCGCTGGCGGCAGAGTTCGCAAGCTGGCGCGACCAGTGCGAAAGCACGATCCGGTCCTCCTACCAGATCCTGTCGCGCGGCACGCCGAACCTCGAAAACGAGCTGTGGAACGCCTCCGCCGCCGTGATCAAGGGTACGGAGACGCCGGAAGAGGCGGCCAACCGTCTCCAGGAAGGCCTGGCCTCCTGGTACGAGAACCAGCAGTAAGCTGGCCCCGGCCGGGCGCGACACCGCCCGGCCACCTCCGACCCGCCGGGCGCCTGACGCCCGATCCTTTCCCCCGACAGACGAGGTGAAAGCCCATGGGCCGCATCCGATGGCATGTCGTCGTGTTCCTCGCCCCAGCGGTGCTGGTCTACACGGCCGTGATGATCTTCCCGCTGTTCGACACCCTGCGCCTGGCGCTGTTCAACGCCGAGGACAAGGCGCGCATCTTCGTCGGGCTCGCCAATTTCAAGCGCCTGTTCCTTGACCCGATCTGGTCCGAACAGTTCTGGAACGCGCTGGCGAACAACTTCTGGTTCTTCCTGATCCACATGCTGGTGCAGAACCCCATCGGCATTGCGCTGGCGGCCCTGCTGTCCTCGCCGAAACTGCGGTTCGCCGCGCTTTATCGCACCGCGATCTTCGTCCCCACCATCCTCAGCTTCGTCATCGTCGGCTTCGCGTGGAAGCTGATCCTCTCGCCGATCTGGGGCATCGCTCCGTCGATGCTGGACGCCGTCGGGCTGAAGTCGCTGTTCGCACCGTGGCTGGGCAAGGAGGAATACGCCCTGACCACGCTGGCGCTGATCTCCGTCTGGCAGTTCGTCGGCATCCCGATGATGCTGATCTACGCCGCCCTCCTGTCGATCCCCGAAGAGATCCTGGAGGCGGGCGAGGTCGACGGCATCACCGGCCTCTCGGCCTTCTGGAAGATCAAGCTGCCGCTGATCCTGCCCTCGATCGGGATCATCTCGATCCTGACATTCGTCGGCAACTTCAACGCCTTCGACCTGATCTATGCCGCACAGGGCGCACTTGCCGGGCCGGACTTCTCCACCGACATCCTTGGCACCTTCATGTACCGCACCTTCTTCGGATTCCAGTTGCAGCTTGGCGATCCCTACATGGGGTCCGCCATCGCCTCCGCGATGTTCGGGATCATCCTGATCGGGGTCTGCATCTACCTGTTCGGCATCCAGCGGCGCCTGCGCCACTACCAGTTCTGAGGGGAAGGTCATGTCCACACGCCGCATCACCCCGAACCTGTTCGCCATGCACGGCGCGCTGATCCTCTACGTTCTGATCGCGCTGTTTCCGGTCTTCGTGATCGTCGTCAACAGCTTCAAGAGCCGCCGCGCCATTTTCCGCGAACCGCTGGCGCTGCCCAACGGCGACAGCTTCTCGCTGGTGGGTTACGAGACGGTGCTCAAGCAGGGCGACTTCTTCCTCTACTTCCAGAACTCCTTTGTCGTCACAGTGGCGTCGCTGTTCTTCATCCTGCTTTTCGGGGCCATGGCCGCCTTCGCGCTGGCCGAGTACCGCTTCAAGGGCAGCACGGTCATGGCGCTTTACCTCGCGCTGGGGATCATGATCCCGATCCGCATCGGCACCGTCGCCATCCTGGAAATGATGGTCTCCACCGGGCTGGTGAACACGCTTTGGGCGCTGATCCTCGTCTATACCGCGCAGGGGCTGCCGCTCGCCGTCTTCATCCTGTCGGAGTTCATGAAGGGCGTTTCCGACGACCTCAAGAACGCGGGCCGGATCGACGGGCTCAGCGAATACGCGATCTTCTTCCGCCTCGTGCTGCCGCTGGTCCGTCCGGCGCTCGCCACCGTGGCGGTGTTCAACATGATCCCGATCTGGAACGACCTCTGGTTCCCGCTCATCCTCGCCCCGGCGGAGGAGGTGAAGACCCTCACGCTCGGCAGCCAGGTCTTCATCGGGCAGTTCGTGACCGACTGGAACGCGGTGCTCTCCGCGCTTTCGATGGCGATCCTGCCGGTCATGGTCCTTTACGTCATCTTCTCGCGGCAACTGATCCGCGGCATCACCTCAGGGGCCGTCAAATGAAGGTACTCATCGCGGGCCTCGGCAACATGGGTTTCTCCCATACCATGGCCCATCACGCACACCCGGACAGCGAGATCGTCGGCATCGTCAAACGCTCGCCCGACGCCGATCCCCGCCTGCCCTACCCGGTGTTCACCGACTTCCACGCCGCCCTCGCGGACACGCAGCCGGATCTCGTGGTCGTCGCCACCTACACCGACACGCACGCCGAATACGCCATCGCCGCGATGGAGGCGGGCGCCCATGTCTTCGTCGAGAAACCGCTGGCCCTGACCGTCACCGACGCCCGCCGCGTGACCGAAACGGCGACCCGCCTGAACCGCAAGCTGGTCGTGGGCTACATCCTGCGCCACCACCCGTCATGGGTGCGGCTGATCGACGAGGCGAAGGCGCTTGGCGGCCCTTACGTCTTCCGACTGAACCTCAACCAGCAGTCAGAGGGCGCGACGTGGGACACCCACAAGGCGCTGATGCAGACGACCTCCCCCATCGTGGACTGCGGCGTGCACTACGTCGACGTGATGTGTCAGATCTGCGGATCGCGGCCCGTGCAGGTCACCGGCATCGGCCTGCGCCTCTCGGACGAAATCCCCGAGGACATGTACAACTACGGCCAGCTTCAGGTCCGGTTCGAGGATGGCTCCGTCGGCTGGTATGAAGCCGGCTGGGGCCCGATGATGTCCGAAACCGCCTTCTTCGTGAAGGACGTGGTCAGCCCCAACGGCGCCGTGTCGATCAAGGACGCCGACAAGGGCGACAGCGATTCCGTCGACGGACACACCCGCGTCGGCGCGCTTCTGGTGCACCGGCCCGGCGACGACAGGCTGATCGACCTGCCCGACGAACCCGGCCACCAGCAGCTTTGCGATGCCGAACAGGCCTTCCTGATCGAGGCCATCCGGAACGACACCGATCTCACCCGCCACATGCAGGAGGCGGTGGACAGCCTTGCGATATGCCTTGCCGCCGACCTCTCCATCCGCACCGGCCAACCCGTCAGACCGGGAGACGTGACATGACCGCCCTGATCCTCGAAAACGTCAACAAGTCCTTCGGCAAGACCCACGTGCTGAAGGACATCAACCTGACCGTGGAGGATGGCGAATTCGTCGTCTTCGTCGGTCCGTCCGGTTGCGGCAAGTCCACCCTGCTCCGCGTCATCGCCGGGCTGGAGGAGGCCACCTCTGGCACCGTTTCCATCGGCGGAGAACAGGTGAACGGCACGCCCCCCGCCAAGCGCGGCATCGCCATGGTCTTCCAGAGCTACGCGCTCTACCCGCACCTGACCGTCAAGGACAACATGGGGTTGGGGCTGAAACAGGACGGCGCGCCGAAGGACCAGGTGGCGCAGCAGGTCGCCAAGGCGGCGCACATGCTGGACCTCGAACCCTATCTCTCGCGCCGCCCCGCCGAGCTGTCGGGCGGCCAGCGCCAGCGCGTCGCCATCGGTCGTGCCATCGTGCGCGATCCGCGGCTGTTCCTGTTCGACGAACCGCTCTCGAACCTCGACGCGGCGCTCAGGATGAACACGCGGGTCGAGATCGCCGCCCTGCACCGCTCCCTCGCCGCGTCGATGATCTACGTCACCCACGACCAGATCGAGGCGATGACCCTCGCCGACCGAATCGTCGTGCTGCGCGATGGCCGGATCGAGCAGGTCGGCTCGCCCATGGAGCTCTACAACAACCCCGCCAACCGCTTTGTCGCGGGATTCCTCGGCGCGCCGTCGATGAACTTCGTCGAGAACGCGCCGGGCCTGAACGCGGGCGAGGTGCTGGGCGTGCGCCCCGAATACCTGCGCCCCGATCCGAACGGACGGCTGAAAGGCACCGTCACCCATGTCGAACGGCTGGGCGGCGACACCAACCTGCTGGTGCGCGCGCCCGACGGCCAGACCTTCACCGTGCGCCTGTTCGGACAGGACATGACGGAAGTGGGCGAGGACGTAGCCTTCGGCTACGACGACGCCCGCACCTTCCGTTTCGACGCGGAGGGCCGCCGCCTGTGACCCTGACGATCCGCCCCGCCACCCGCGCCGATCTTCCAACGCTCATCGCGCTCTATGCCGACGACGGACTGGGCAAGAACCGCGACGGGGGCGCGGTGGACGACGCCTACCTTCAGGCCTTCGAAGCAATCGACAAGGACCCCAACCACGTGCTTGCCGTGGGCGAAGAGGGGCAGGAAATCGTGGCCACCCTCCTCCTGTCCTTCCTCCCCGGCCTGTCGCGGCACGGCGCATGGCGCGCCCAGATCGAGGCGATGCGCGTCTCCTCCGCCCGGCGCGGTGAGGGCCTTGGCCGCAAGATGCTCGAATGGGCGGTTGCAGAAGCGAAACGCCGGAATTGTCGTCTCTTGCAGTTGACGTCCGACCGTCAAAGGGACGACGCTCATCGCTTCTACGAGCGTGCGGGCTTCACGCCCTCGCACCTCGGTTTCAAAATGACACTGGAGACAGAATGACCAACTTCCCGGTCTTCGACGGCCACAACGATCTGGTGCTGCGCCTGTTGCGCGGCGACGTCACGGCGCAAGGGGTGGCCGAGGGCCTCGACAGCGGCCACATCGACAAGCCCCGCGCGGTCAAGGGCGGCTTCGGCGGCGGCTTCTTCGCGATCTTCGTCCCCTCCCCCGGCAACAAGGCCGTGCGCTACGAAGAGATGGTGAAGCCGGAATACGACATTCCCCTGCCCGACCCGGTGCCGGAGAACGAGGCGCTCGACTGGACGACTCGCGGCTTCGATGCGCTCGACGACCTCGCCGCGGCAGGCGCCGTGACGCTTTGCCGGACCGCCGACGACATCGCGGCCGCCCTGCCTAAGCCCGAAATGGCCGCCGTCGCCCACATCGAAGGCGCGGAGGCCGTCGACCGCGACTTTGCCCGCCTGCACGAATGGCACGCGCGGGGCCTGCGCTCCCTCGGGCCGGTCTGGAGCAGGCCCACCGTCTGGGGCGACGGCGTCCCCTTCCGCTTCCCCTCGTCGCCCGACACGGGCCCCGGCCTGACCGGCGCCGGCAAAGCGCTGGTGCGCGAGTGCAACGCGTTGAAGATCATGATCGACCTGTCGCACCTGAACGAGAAGGGCATGGACGACGTGGCCGCGATCAGCGACGCGCCGCTGGTCGCGACGCATTCCAACGCCCACGCCATCTCGCCGCATGCCCGCAACCTCACCGACCGGCAGCTTCACATGATCCGTGAAAGTGACGGAATGGTGGGCATCAACTTCGCCAGCGCATTTCTCAGGCCCGACGGCCGCATGGAGTCGGACTTCGGGCTTGACATAATGCTCCGACATTTTGACCATTTGGTCGAAACCCTGGGCGAGGATCGCGTCGGCCTGGGATCGGACTTCGACGGCGCGCTTGTGCCCGACCCGATCCGCGACATCGCAGGGCTGCCCAATCTTCTGGCAGCGCTGAAGGACCACGGCGTCGACGACGATCTCATGGCCAGGGTGACGCACCGGAACTGGTTGCGAGTCCTGCGCAAGACATGGAGCAACTGACCGGTAACCAAGAACAAAGACAACAACAGGGAGTAAACTAAAATGAAAACCAACTTCACGGCGGCCGTGGTGGCCGCGATCGTGGCCTTGGGCACAGCCGCCCCGGTCATGGCGGAAACCCCGCCGAACATGCTGGTGATCGCGAACCGCATCGACGACATCAAAACCTTCGATCCGGCGGAAAGCTTCGAGTTCGCGGGCGCCGACGTGTCGCGCAACGTCTACGAAAAGCTGGTGAACTTCGATCCGCTCGACCTCGACGCCGGCTACATGCCGCAGCTTGCCGAAAGCTGGGAGATCTCCGAAGACGGCAAGACCATCACCTTCACCATGGCCGAGGGGCACGTGTTCTCGTCCGGCAACCCGGTGACGGCCAAGGACGCGGAATTCTCGCTCCGCCGCGCGGTGCTGCTCGACAAGACGCCCTCGTTCATCCTGACGCAGTTCGGCTTTACCGCCGATAACGTCGAGGAGACCATCAAGGCGACCGACGACAAGACGCTCGTCCTGACCCTGGACAAGCCCTACGCGCTGTCCTTCGTGCTGAACTGCCTGACCGCCACCATCGGTGGCATCGTCGACATGGAAACCGCCATGGCCAACGAGGCCGACGGTGACATGGGCAGCGAATGGCTGCGCACCAACACCTCAGGTTCCGGCCCCTACAAGGTCGTGGACTGGAAGCCGAACGAAAGCGTCCTGATGGACCTCAACCCCAACTATCACGGCGAGAAGCCGGCGATGGAGCGGGTGATCGTCCAGCACATCCAGGAATCCGCCACCCAGCGGCTTCAGCTCGAACGCGGCGACATCGACGTTGCCCGCAACCTCTCGCCCGAGGACGTGGCGGGCCTGGC
This sequence comes from Sagittula stellata E-37, assembly GCF_039724765.1. Classification (NCBI taxonomy): domain Bacteria; kingdom Pseudomonadati; phylum Pseudomonadota; class Alphaproteobacteria; order Rhodobacterales; family Roseobacteraceae; genus Sagittula; species Sagittula stellata. Next base: position 123,017 of record NZ_CP155731.1, read on the forward strand.
CGATGTCGAGGGCGTCAAGGTCGTCGACGAACTGCGTGGCCGCCTGATGTACTGGTCCGCGAACCAGAAGGTCGAGATGCTGACAGACCCGAAAGTGCTGGACGCGCTCAAGTACGCCGTCGACTACGACGGCATGTCCGGCTCCTTCCTGAATGGCCAGTACACCGTGCACCAGGCCTTCCTGCCGCTGACTTTCCTCGGCGCGCTGGAAGACAAGCCCTACAGCTTCGACATGGACGCCGCCAAGGCCGCCATGGCGGAATCCGGCTTCCCGGACTGCGGACCGATCAAGATCTCCGTGCGCGACGCGCAGGAACGTCTGGATATCGCGCAATCGCTGCAGAACACCTGGGGCCAGCTCGGCTGCGACGTGGAACTGATCGTCGGCACCGGTGCGCAGACGCTCGACCGCTACCGCGCGCGCGAGCATGACATCTACCTCGGCGCCTGGGGCCCGGACTATCCGGACCCGAACACCAACGCCGGCACCTTCGCCCTGAACCCCGACAACGCCGACGAGGCCGGCAACACCGGCTACCTCGCATGGCGGAACGCCTGGGATCCGGGCGCGATGAATGACGAGACTCTGGCCGCCGTCGTCGAGAACGACACCGACAAACGCCGCGAGATGTATCTCGAACTTCAGCGCGAGCACCAGAAGGTCAGCCCCTTCGGCGTGATGTTCCAGCAGATCGAACAGAACGGCATGGGCGCGAGCGTCGAGAACTTCGTCGCAGGCGGCGCGACCACCGCGGTCTCTTACTGGGTCATCACCAAGTAATGACCGACACCAGCACTGGAGAAGGACGGCAGATGCCGTCCTTCCCCCCATGGGCCAAGAAGACCCTGGGGACCGTAGCCACCGTTGCCGCGACCATCCTCGGTCTGCTCTTCGTGACCTTCATGATCGGCCGGGTGATGCCGATCGACCCCGTTCTGGCCGTCATCGGCGAACGGGCGACACAGGCGCAATACAACGCCACCTATCTCGAACTCGGACTCGACAAGCCGCTGCTGGTGCAGTTCGGCATCTACGTGAACGACGTGCTGCACGGCGACCTCGGACGGTCGATCCGCACCGGGCAGGAAGTCACCACCGACATCGCCCGCGTCTTTCCCGCGACACTGGAACTGGCCACACTCGGCACGCTGCTCGGCGTCGTGCTCGGCGTGCCGCTGGGGGTCATCGCCGCCGTCAAGCGCGGAAGCTGGATCGACCAGCTCGCCCGGTTCGTCGGCCTCATCGGGTATTCCATGCCGATCTTCTGGCTGGGCCTCGTCGGCCTTCTGGTGTTCTACGGCATCCTGGGCTGGGTCGCGGGCCCCGGACGGCTCGGCATCTTCTACCAGGGCATCGTCGAACCGATCACCGGCATGCTGCTGATCGACTCGGCGCTACGCGGCGAATGGACCGTGTTCAAGGACGCCTTTTCGCACATCATCCTGCCCGCCTCGCTGCTGGGCTACTACTCCATGGCCTACATCAGCCGCATGACCCGATCCTTCATGCTGGAGCAACTGAACTCCGAATACGTGACCACCGCCCGCGTGAAGGGCCTGTCCGAACGCAAGGTGATCTGGGGCCATGCCTTCCGCAACATCCGCATCCAGCTGGTGACGGTGATCGCTCTGGCCTACGCCAATCTGCTCGAAGGCTCCGTGCTGACGGAAATCATCTTCGCCTGGCCCGGCATCGGCCAGTACATCACCACCTCGCTGCTCGCCAACGACATGAACTCCGTGCTCGGCGGCACCATCGTGATCGGCACCATCTTCGTGGGCATCAACATCTTCTCCGACCTGCTCTACCGCTTCTTCGATCCGAGGGCCAAATGACCGACACGACCCTCCGCGCATGGCTCCTGAGCGACGAGCCGACCTCCCGCCGGCAGGCCCGCTTCTCGTCGTGGTACAAGGGCTGGCTGACCTTCCGGTCGAACCCGCTGGCGATGCTGGGCCTGATCGTGCTGGTGGTGCTGATCCTCGCCGCGATCTTCGCACCGCTGCTGGCGACGGACGATCCCTTTGCCCAGGACCTCGGCGCGCGCCTGCTTGCACCCGGAGAGCAGGGCCACATCTTCGGCACCGACAGCCTGGGCCGCGACATCTATTCCCGCCTGCTCTACGGCGCGCGGATCTCGCTCTACATCGTGCTGCTCGTCGCCATGGTGGCGCCGCTCGTCGGGCTGATCATGGGCACCGTTTCGGGCTATGCGGGCGGCTGGGTGGACGTGATCCTGATGCGGATCACCGACATCTTCCTCGCCTTCCCGCGGCTGATCCTCGCGCTGGCTTTCGTCGCCGCCCTCGGCGCAGGGATCGAGAACGCGGTGCTGGCGATCTCGCTCACCGCCTGGCCGCCCTACGCCCGCATTGCCCGGGCCGAAACGCTGACCATCCGCAACTCCGACTACATCCACGCCGTCCGCCTGCAGGGCGCGGGACCGTTCCGCATCGTCACCAAACACATCTGGCCGCTCTGCATCTCGTCGCTGGTGATCCGGGTGACGCTCGACATGGCGGGCATCATCCTGACCGCCGCAGGTCTGGGCTTCCTCGGGCTCGGCGCGCAGCCGCCCTCGCCGGAATGGGGGGCGATGATCTCCGAAGGGCGCAAGTACATCCTCGATTACTGGTGGGTCGCCACGATCCCCGGCATCGCGATCTTCGCCATCTCGCTCGCCTTCAACCTGCTGGGCGACGGCCTGCGCGACGTGCTCGACCCGAAGGAGGGCAACACATGACCGAAGCGCCCCTGCTCGACGTCGAAAACCTCTGGGTGAAGTTCCACACCCGCACAGGCATCGTCGATGCCGTGCGCGGCATCTCCTTCACGCTCGGCCGCGAACGGCTGGGCATCGTCGGCGAAAGCGGCTCGGGCAAGTCGATGACCGGCCGCGCCGTCCTGCGTCTGATCCACCCGCCGGGCCAGGTGACCGCCGACAAGCTGCAGGTGCACGGCGAGGACGTCATGACCATGCCGGACGCGCGCATGCGCCAGCTGCGCGGCGGGCGCGTGTCGATGGTCATGCAGGACCCCAAGTTCTCGCTGAACCCTGTGATGCCCGTCGGCCAGCAACTGATCGAGGCGCTCCGCGCCCACGAGAAAGTGTCGAAGGCCGAGGCCCGCAAACGCGCGCTCGACATGCTGGACGAAGTCGCCATCCGCGACCCCGCCCGGGTCATGGACCTCTACCCGCACGAGGTCTCAGGCGGCATGGGCCAGCGGATCATGATCGCCATGATGCTGCTGCCCAACCCCGAAATCCTGATCGCGGACGAGCCGACCTCCGCGCTCGACGTCTCGGTGCAGCTTCAGGTGCTCGATATCATGGACAAGCTGGTGAAGGACCGCGGCATGGGCCTGATGTTCATCAGCCACGACCTGAACCTGGTGGCCAAGTTCTGCGACCGCATCGCGGTGATGTACGCCGGACGGATCGTCGAAACCTGCAAGGCGTCCGAGCTGCGCAACGCGCAACACCCCTACACGCTGGGCCTGCTGAACTCAGTGCCCGACCTCGAACACCCCCGCGACAGGCTGGAGGTGCTGAAACGCGATCCCGCCTGGCGCGAGGCCGCTTCCGTGAGTGCCCGGACATGAGCGCCATCGACATCCGCCACCTCGACGTCTGGTTCGGCACCGGCGCACAACGCGCCGACGCGGTGAAGGACGTCAGCTTCCAGGTCGCCGACGGCGAAAGCTTCGGCCTGGTGGGCGAATCCGGCTCGGGCAAATCGACGATCCTGCGCGCCATCGCGGGCCTTGCGCCCACATGGTCGGGCGAAATGGCCGTGGCCGGCGAGACGCTCGGCCCGAGCCGCAGCAAGGACTTCTACCGCAAGGTGCAGATGGTCTTCCAGGACCCCTACGCCTCGCTGCACCCGCGCCACACCGTCGACCGGGTGCTGTCCGAAGCCATGACCCTGCACGGCGTGCCAGACATCGACACCCGCATCGGGCGGCTGCTCGACGACGTGGGCCTCGGCGCCGGCTTCCGCTTCCGCTTCCCGCACCAGCTGTCGGGTGGCCAGCGCCAACGCGTGGCGATCGCCCGCGCGCTCGCCTGCGACCCACAGATCCTGCTTCTGGACGAACCGACCTCCGCGCTCGACGTTTCCGTGCAGGCCGAGATCCTCAACCTCCTGGCCGACCTGCGCCGTGACCACGATCTGACATACGTGATGGTCTCGCACGATCTCGGCGTGGTGGGCCACCTCTGCGAACGCATCGCCGTCATGAAGGAAGGCCGTTTCGTCGAAGTGCTGGGCGTCGACGAAATGCGGCTGCTTGAGGCGCAGGACCCCTATACCCGCCATCTTCTCGAAAGCTCGGTACACTCCGTGCGTTGAGGTATGTCGCCTTGCTGACGCAAGGCGATCCGTCGGGGGCTCCGCCCCCGGACCCCCGGAGGTATTTGGACCAAGATGAAGGATAAGGCGGCGCCCTGCCCCTTCATCTTGGTCATAAATACCTATCCTGGACCAGGTCAACCGGCGCGGCGGTGACATCCCTGGTGGAGGATCGACGCTTTACCACCTCTGCGATCAGCCCATGCGTTCCGAGGAGTGGCTGCCGGGCGAGGAGGGGAAGACAACGGTCTTGTTCCCGTTCAGGAAAACCCGGTGGTGGGCATGGGCGTGAATTGCGCGGGCGAGCACCTGGGCCTCCACATCCCGGCCGAGGGAGACGTAGTCGTCGGGCGACTGCGCGTGGGTCACACGGATGGTGTCCTGTTCGATGATCGGGCCTTCGTCGAGGTCGGCGGTCACGTAGTGCGAGGTTGCGCCGATCAGCTTCACGCCCCGGGCGAAGGCCTGCTTGTAGGGGTTGGCGCCCTTGAACGACGGCAGGAAGGAGTGGTGGATGTTGATGATCCGGCCCGACATCTTCCGGCACATCTCGTCGCTGAGGATCTGCATGTAGCGGGCCAGAACGATCAGGTCAGCGCCCGCGTCCTCCACCACCTGCATGATGGCGGCCTCCGCCTGCGGCTTGTTCTCCTTGGTGACCCGGATGCAGTGGAACGGGATGTCCTGGTTCACCACGGTCTTCTGGTAGTCCATGTGGTTGGAGATCACGGCCACGATCTCGATGGGCAGCGCGCCGATGCGGCAGCGGTAGAGCAGGTCGTTCAGGCAGTGGCCGAAGCGGCTGACCATGACAACGACCTTCATCTTCGCCGCCTCGTCGTGGAAGGTGAAGTCCAGGTCCATGCCCTCTGCCACGCTCACGAAGGCCTGTTCGAGGGTGGCCAGGTCGGCGCCGGTTTCGGAGGTGAAGCTGGTGCGCATGAAGAACCTGCCCGTCTCCACGTCGTCGAACTGCGAGCTGTCGGTGATGTTGCAGCCGTGGTCCGCGAGGAAGGTGGCGATGCCGGCGACGATGCCGCGCTTCGACGCGCAGGACACGGTCAGGCAGAACTTGGTCATTGAAGGCTCCGGTCTGGAAGGGCCGCGGCGTGCGGCGGGCTGGGGAGGAAGGCGTGAACTGGCCATTGCTCTGCATGTTCTGCATCGCGGCATCAAGACCGGGATGCGCACCTGCGACCACCGCCTTCACGGATGCGACAGAGGCGCATTTCGGGACCCGAAAACCCACGTGGCAACAGGCCTTCCGGGCCGTCTCCCCCGCCCGGCGGCTTGGCGGCCGCACCCCTTCCGGGCGCGTGCACCCGGTTTTCCCGAAGGAAAAGGGTTTCCCCGATTCCCCCGCGTGCCGCCGATCCGAAACGCCTGCCCTGCAGGGGGACGGGATGCGCCGGTGCGGCCCGACGGCGGGCTTTGGCCCCCTGTCCGGTCCGCGCCCGCCCCCCCTATCCCGGCCCGATACCATGGTGCTGGTGCATGACGGCGCGCGGGATGGTACGCTTGCGGCGCATCGCTGGGGAGGACGGCATGCGCGATCTGGATCATGTGGCCGAGATCGACCGGGTTCTGCGCGGGCAGGACACCGGGCGCGACAGCCTTGTCGCCGACAGCTGGCGGCGCTGCGTGGAAAGTTACGGCATGGACCCGACCCGCGCAGAGGCCGCCCATATCGTCACCGACGCCGAACTGCGCGCCCATCGGGAACAGTCGGAACGGCTGATTGCCACCGCGCGCTCCGGCCTTCAGGCGCTGTTCCGGCAGGTCGCGGGGCAGAACTACGTGCTGTTGCTGGCGGATGCGAAGGGCGTCTGCGTCGACTTCTTCGGCGATCCCCGGTTCGAGGACGATCTGCGGCAGGCCGGGCTCTACCTTGGCTCCAACTGGACCGAGGATCTCGCCGGGACCTGCGGTGTCGGCTCCTGCATCGTGACCGGCGAAGCTGTGACGATCCATCAGGGCGACCATTTCGGGCTGGCGCATACGCCGCTGTCCTGCACCTCCGCGCCGATCTACGACACCTGCGGCAAGCTGACGGCGGTGCTGGACATCTCGCTCTTGCGGTCGCCCTCGCCGAAATCCTCCCAGAACCTCGCGATGAACCTTGTCCGGGCGTCGGTGCGGCGGGTGGAGATGGCCAACCTCATGGCGATGACGCGGCGCGACTGGGTGCTCAGGGTCTCGGCCTCGCCCGAGTTCCTCGAGGTCGATCCGGAGGCGGCGGTCGCGCTCGACGGGTCGGGGCGCATCATCGGCATGACGCATGGCGCGCGCGACATCCTCGCCCCCGGCGGCGGGGCGCTGATCGGGCAGCGGATCGACGCGCTGATCGACCTGTCGGTGGACGACCTGCCCGACCTGATGCGCGGCCGCCCGTCCGAGGACCGGGTTTTGCGGTTGCGGGACGGGCGCGGGCTGTATGGTCACGCCATCGCCCCGCAGGCCGCGCGCGTGCCCCTGCGCCACCGCGACACCGCCCTGCCCGCCCCACTGGCGGGGTTCGCCGGGCCGGACCCGGTGCTGGACCCTCTGCTCAGGACCGCCGCGCGGCTGGCGCCGACCCGCGTGCCGCTGCTGCTGACCGGCGAATCGGGGACCGGGAAGGAGCGGCTCGCACGGGCCATCCACATGAGCGGCCCCGCCCGCGCCTTTCACGCCGTCCGCTGCGCCGGCGCCGCCTTCGACACGCTGGAGGACGCGGCGCCCGGCACGCTGTTCCTGCGCGGCATCGACGACCTCGACTCGAAGGCGCAGGCCGCGCTTCTGACGCTGATCGAACGGCGCGAGGATCTGCGGGTGATCGCCTCTGCCCGCATGCCGCTGGCCACCCGCCTGGCCGAGGGCAGCTTTCGCGACGACCTGTATTACCGCCTGTCGGGCGCCCGTCTCGACCTGCCGCCGCTGCGGCTGCGCCATGACACCGACTGGCTGATCGACCGGCTGATGCGCCCCTTCGCCGCCGACGGGATGCGCCTGTCGCCGCAGGCCCGCGCCGAACTGCTGGCCCGCGACTGGCCCGGCAACATCCGCGAGTTGCAGCACACGCTGGCCATTGCCGCCGCCGTGACGGAAGGACAGGTGATCGACCTGCCCGACCTGCCGCAACCTGCCCCCGCCACGACCGAGGACACCTCGGACGAGGATCTGCAATCGCTGCTGGACGCGTGTCACTGGAACATGGCGCGCGCGGCCCGGCGGCTTGGCGTCAACCGATCCACCATCCTGCGGCGCGTGCGCAAGGCCGGCCTCGCCCCGCCCGGCTGACCCCGCCAGCCTGACGCCGGGACGTTGCACGCCGTTGCGCGCGCAACGCGCAACTTGCCAAATTCCGTGCCGCCCCGCAGCATCCGTCCTTCGGCGTAGCCAGCCCGCCCCGGGCTTTGCCACGCTCGCCCACATAACAACCAAGACCAAGGAGGAGGACCACATGCTCGATTCGACATTGGCCAATGAAACCCAGGCCTTTCTGGACGACTTCGGCGATGCGCTGGCACAGGGGGACATCGACCGCGCCACGGGGATGTTCCTGGACGACTGCTACTGGCGCGACCTCGTCACCTTCACCTGGAACCTGAAGACGGTCGAGGGCAAGGACCAGGTGGCCGACATGCTGAAACACCAACTTGACACCACGAAGCCGCGCGGCTGGAAACTGGCCGACGGCGAGATCCCCACCGAAGAGGACGGCGTCGTCACCGCGTGGATCAGCTTTGAAACCGATCTGGCGCGCGGCTACGGCATGGTCCGCCTGAAGGAGGGCAAGATCTGGACCCTGCTCACCACCATGGTCGAGCTGAAAGGATACGAGGAAGCCAAGGGCTTCGCCCGTCCGCTTGGCGCCAAGCACGGCGCAGCCAAGAACCGCCCGACCTGGAAGGAAGAGCGGGAGCACGAGGCAAAGACGCTCGGCTACACCGAACAGCCCTACTGCCTGATCATCGGCGGCGGACAGGGCGGCATCGCGCTTGGCGCACGGCTGCGGCAACTCGGCGTGCCCACCATCATCGTCGAACGCAACGACCGCCCCGGCGATTCATGGCGCAAGCGGTACAAGTCGCTCTGCCTGCACGACCCGGTCTGGTACGACCACCTGCCCTACATCAAGTTCCCCGAGAACTGGCCCGTCTTCGCGCCGAAGGACAAGATCGGCGACTGGCTGGAGATGTACACCAAGGTCATGGAGCTGAACTACTGGACCAGGACCACCGCCAAATCCGCCACATTCGACGAGGCAAAGGGCGAATGGACCGTGGTCGTCGACCGCGACGGCGAAGAGGTCGTTCTGCGGCCCAAGCAGCTTGTCATGGCCACCGGCATGTCCGGCAAGAAGCGGATGCCCGACTTCTCCGGCATGGACAGCTTCAAGGGCGTGCAGCAGCATTCGTCCGAACACGCGGGGCCCGACCAGTGGACCGGCAAGAAGGTGGTGGTCGTGGGCTCGAACAACTCGGCGCACGACATCTGCGCCGCCCTCTGGGAACACGATGCGGACGTGACCATGGTGCAGCGGTCCTCCACCCATATCGTGCGCTCCGACACGCTGATGGATATTGGCATGGGCGCGCTTTATTCGGAGCAAGCGGTCGCCAACGGCGTCACCACCGAGAAGGCCGACCTGATCTTCGCCTCCCTGCCCTACCGCATCCTGCACGAGTTCCAGATCCCCGCCTACGAGCAGATGAAGGAACGCGACAAGGACTTCTACGAGGGGCTGGAAAAGGCGGGCTTCTGGCTCGACTGGGGCGATGACGGCTCCGGCCTGTTCATGAAGTACCTGCGGCGCGGCTCCGGCTATTACATCGACGTGGGCGCCAGCCAGCTCATCATCGACGGCGAGGTCAAGCTGAAGCGCGGGCAGGTGGTCAGCGTGGACGAAACCGGCGTGAACCTCGACGACGGCACGCACCTCGATGCCGACCTGATCGTCTATGCCACCGGCTACAACTCGATGAACGGCTGGGTGGCCGACCTGATGGGACAGGAGACCGCCGACAAGCTGGGCAAGTGCTGGGGCCTCGGCTCCGACACCACCAAGGACCCCGGCCCGTGGGAGGGCGAGCAGCGCAACATGTGGAAACCGACGCAGGTCGAAAACCTGTGGATGCATGGCGGCAACCTGCACCAGTCGCGGCACTATTCGCAGTACCTCGCGCTGCAACTGAAAGCGCGGATGGAGGGTTTGCCCACTCCGGTCTACGGCAAGCAGGAGGTGCATCACCTGTCCTGATGCCCGTACCGCGCGGGCGCTGACGCCTGTGCCGACGGGGTTTCGCTGCCTGCGGCAGCGACCCGCCGGGGGCAAGCCCCCGGCACCCCGTCACATGAGAACCGGCACGGCGGCCTCCGACACCCCGGAGCGCCGCCTGCCCCCTGTCCGGCGGTGCCTTCCCCGGCCCTTGCCCGCCAACGAAGGACGCGCGCCCCACGCGTGACCGGAAATTCCGCCCCAGCCTCCGGCCCCCTGCCCCGGACCGCCACGGAAACGCCGTTGGCCTGCGCGCATCTTGCGCCGGGACGTCCTCCGGACGCCCCCTGCCCTGCAACGGCATGACAGACCTGCGGAAATCGCCGCCTCCGGTCCGATGGGGGTTGAGCGGCGCGCTCACGGGCTTATAACCGCATCGCGCAATCGCAAGGACCAAGCCACATGCCCTATTACAGATCCCGCCGCACCACCCACGGCCGCAACATGGCCGGCGCCCGCGGTCTCTGGCGCGCGACCGGCATGAAAGACAGCGACTTCGGCAAGCCGATCATCGCCGTCGTCAACTCCTTCACCCAGTTCGTGCCCGGCCACGTGCACCTGAAGGACCTCGGCCAGATGGTCGCGCGCGAGATCGAATCCGCCGGCGGCGTCGCCAAGGAATTCAACACCATCGCCGTGGACGACGGCATCGCCATGGGCCACGACGGGATGCTCTATTCCCTGCCCTCGCGCGAAATCATCGCCGACTCGGTGGAATACATGGTCAACGCCCACTGCGCCGACGCCATGGTCTGCATCTCGAACTGCGACAAGATCACCCCCGGGATGCTGATGGCCGCGATGCGCCTCAACATCCCCGTGATCTTCGTCTCCGGCGGCCCGATGGAGGCCGGCAAGGTCACGATCAACGACCTCGAAAAGGCCGTGGACCTCGTGGATGCCATGGTCGCCGGCGCCGACGACCAGTATTCCGACGCCGAGGTCGACGCCTTCGAACAGAACGCCTGCCCGACCTGCGGGTCCTGCTCCGGCATGTTCACGGCGAACTCGATGAACTGCCTCGCCGAGGCGCTTGGCCTCGCGCTGCCGGGCAACGGGTCGATGCTGGCCACCCACGCCGACCGCAAGGCGCTGTTCCTCGAAGCCGGGCGCAAGATCGTCGACATCACCAAGCGCCACTACGAAGGCGAGGAGAAGGGCCTCCTCCCGCGTGAGATCGCGACTTTCGAGGCCTTCGAGAACGCCATGTCGCTCGACATCGCCATGGGCGGATCGACCAACACCGTGCTGCACCTGCTGGCCATCGCGCACGAGGGCGAGGTTGACTTCACCATGTCCGACATGGACCGCCTCAGCCGCAAGGTGCCCTGCCTGTCGAAGGTGGCCCCGGCCAAGGGCGACGTCCACATGGAGGACGTGCACCGCGCGGGCGGCATCATGGCCATCCTGGGCGAACTGAACCGCGGCGGCCTGATCCACGGCGACGTGACGACCGTGCACTCCGGCACCATGGCCGAGGCCATCGCCAAGTGGGACATTATGACGGCCAACGACGCCGACGTGGACAAGTTCTTCCGCGCGGCCCCCGGCGGCGTCCGCACCACGCAGGCCTTCTCGACCGATAACCGCTACAAGGAACTGGACCGCGACCGCACAAACGGCGTGATCCGCAACATGGAAAACGCCTTTTCGAAGGACGGCGGGCTGGCGGTTCTGTTCGGCAACATCGCCCTCGACGGCTGCATCGTGAAGACGGCGGGCGTCGACGACTCGATCCTGAAGTTCTCCGGCCCGGCCAAGGTCTTCGAAAGCCAGGACGACGCGGTGAAGGGCATCCTCACCGGCAAGGTGACCGAGGGCGAGGTCGTCGTGATCCGCTACGAAGGACCGCGCGGCGGGCCGGGCATGCAGGAAATGCTCTACCCGACCTCCTATCTCAAATCGAAGGGCCTTGGCGCCAAGTGCGCGCTGCTGACCGACGGGCGCTTCTCGGGCGGGACCTCCGGCCTTTCCATCGGCCACGTCAGCCCCGAGGCGGAAGAAGGCGGCACCATCGGGCTGGTGGAGACCGGCGATCTGATCGAGATCGACATCCCCAACCGCACGATCAACCTGGCCGTGGACGACGCCACGCTGGAGGCGCGCCGCACCGCCAAGGGCCCCCTGCCCTGGGGTCCGGCGGAACCGCGCCCGCGTGCGGTGACGAAGGCGCTGAAAGCCTACGCGATGCTCGCCTCCTCGGCTGCGAAGGGCGCGGTGCGGATCATTCCGTAACGCCGCCTTCCCGATCAGAACGGAAAACGCCCGGGCCAGACCAGCCCGGGCGTTTTGCTTTTCCGTGATCGCCCCCCCGGACCCTATGCTTCGATGGAGACCTTGCCGATGGGGTTCGAGCAACAGGCGAGGACATAGCCCTCTTCGATCTCTTCATCGGTGATGCCGCCGTTGTGGACCATGTGCACCTGGCCTTGGGTCTTCTTGACCTTGCAGGTTCCGCAGACCCCAAAGGTGCAGCCCGACGGGATCGACAGCCCGGCACCGCGCGCCGCGCCCAGAAGAGTCTCCGTCTCGGCGCATTCGACGGTCCTGCCGGACAGCAGGAACTCGATCTCCGCCTTGGCCTCGTCGTCCAGCGTGACGCCTTCGTCGTACTCGCCGGTCTCGCCCACGGGGGCGGAAAAGCTTTCCTGATGGTAACGGTCCATGTCGAAGCCGAGACCCTGCAGCGCCTCGCGCACCGCCGTCATGAACGGCTCCGGCCCGCAGCAGAACACTTCGCGGTCAAGGTAATCCGGCGCGGCAAGGCCCAGCAGAAGCTGGTTGAACGGCCCGCGGAAACCGGTCCAGGGCCGGTACGGGTCTGCGCGGTCCACCACCCAGGCCAGTTCGATCCCCGGCAGGCGCGAGGCCATCATTTCCATCCGCTGGCGGAAGATGATCTCGGACGGCAGGCGCGCGCAGTTGATGAAGACGATATCCGGTTCGCGGCCGGCATCGTACATGTAGGTCGTCATCGAGATCATCGGCGTGATGCCGGAACCCGCCGAGATGAACAGGTACTTCTCTGCCGGGTGGTTCATGAACGAGAACTGACCGCCCGGCCCGATGGCCTTCAGACGCACGCCGGGACGCAGGTGATCCAGCATCCAGCGCGTGCCCAGCGACCCGTCCTGCGCCTTGACGGTGATCGTCAGAGAGGTCGGGCGCGAAGGCGACGACGAAATCGTGTAGGTCCGGTGCAGCGGTCCGCCCGGCACCGGCAGCTCCAGCGTGACGAACTGGCCCGGCTTGTAGCGGAACAGGGCACCCGACGGCGCCTGAAAGGTGAAGGTGACCGTGTTGGGCGCCTCGGGCAGGAAGGACACGCACTCCAGCGGCTCGTCGTCCGTCCAGAAGGCCAGGGTCGGGGTCATCGCAGTCATTGCGCCTTACTCCGCCGCGACGGCCCGGGGGCCCGCCATGTTGCGCAGCATGGTCTTCACGTACCAGTCGACGAACTGCTCCACGCCGTCCTCCATGATCGGCGAATAGGGGCCGGGCACGTAGGCGGGCGAGTTGATGCCCAACTGGTTGTCCTCGACGATGCGGCGGTCTTCGTCGTTGGTCGCGGTCCAGACCTCGGTCAGGCGCTTCATGTCGTAGTCCACGCCCTCGACCGCGTCCTTGTCGACCAGCCACCATGTCGTGACCTGGGTCTCCTGCGGACCGATGGGCAGCACGCGGAAGGTCAGCGAGATGTCGGGCAGGAAGTGGTTCCAGGTCGACGGATAGTGGAATTTCAGCAGCGTACCGGCATCCCGCACCGTGACGCGGCCCAGCGGGCGGCTGCAGGCGGGTTTCAGGTCCATGGTGTAGGACAGCGCCTTTTCCTCAAGCGGCATCCGCGCCAGCCGATACTGGCCGGCATAGCCCGACATGGCGAACTTCGACGGCGCGCCGGCGGCTTCACATTTGTCGAAATGGGCCTGCAGGCGCGGCGGCGTGCTGCCGTCCGCAGAAACCCCCGCGACCGCCGGGTCCAGCGGGAAGGACCGCGACAGGGCCGGGTGGGTGCCCGCGCAGTGATAGCATTCGCGGTTGTTTTCCCAGACCAGCTTCCAGTTGCCCTTCTCGATGATCGACGACTGGTGCGCCACCTTCGAACGGTGCAGATCGTGCACTTCGAGATAGGGCCGCGCCAGGTTGGCGAAGGCGTCGAAGTCGGGCGCCTCGTCGGCGAGGCAGATGTAGATCAACCCGGCCAGCTCGCGCAGGTGCACAGGCTTCAGGTTGTATTTCGACGGATCGAAGTCCGGCCCCATGTCGCGCGCCCAGATCAGGCGGCCGTCCAGGTCGTAGGTCCACTGGTGGTAGGGGCATGTCAGCTTGGCCACCGTGCCCTCGGCCTTCTGGCAGATCACCGAACCACGGTGACGGCAGGAATTGTGGAAGGCCCGGATCACGCTGTCGGCGCCACGCACCAGCACGACGTTGTAGGCGCCGATCTGCAACCGGGCATAGGCGCCGGTCTTGGTCAGCTGGCTTGCGGGCAATGCGAACAGCCATTCGCGATACCAGATCGTTTCCAGGTCGCGCTGGAAGATCTCCGGATCGGTATAGAAGGGCCGTTCCAGCGATTGGCCGGAAACGCGGCTTGCCAGCAGGTCGGTGAGGGAATCGGTCATGTGCAGCCTCCGAAGGCGCGGGATGGGTTAGTTCCTTTGAGCCTGTGCTCTGCAATTACCTGCCTTTCAATAACAATAATTCTCAACTAAGGTTATCTGAATTCACCTGTCCCCTTTCCGACATCCACGCCCCCGAAAGCGACCGATGACGCGTCACTACGACCTTCCCTCGCTCACCTCGCTGGTCTGTTTCGAGGCAGCCGCCCGGAATCTCAGCTTCAAGAAAACCGCGGCCGAGCTAAACGTCACCCCCGCCGCCGTCTCGCACCAGATCAAGGCGCTGGAATCCGAGCTTGGCACAGCGCTCTTCCGCCGACAGCACAGGGGCGTCGACCTGACTGAAAGCGGCGCCTACCTGTTCGTCGCGCTCCAGCGCGGGTTCGAGGGGATCTCCGACGCCATCGCCGCCGTCCGCCCCGCCGAATCCACCGAGGATGTGACCATCCAGGCGACCACCGCCGTCAGCGCCTTCTGGTTGACCCCGCAGATCACCGCCTTCTGGCAGGACGAGCCCGACATCGTGGTCAGCCAGATCGTCAGCGACGGCGCCTCCGCCGCGCGGACCGACCTCTCGATCCACTACGCCGCCCTGCCTGACGACGGCTCGGGCGAGATCCTGTTTCACGACGACATCGTGGCGGTCGGTTCCCCCCGTTTCGCCGCGACCCACGGCGCCGCCACGGTGGACGCGCTGCGCGGTGTGCCGCTGATCCACGTCGTGAGCGAGGAGAACGACTGGACCACCTGGGCCGAATGGTTCGCCCACTTCGGCCATGGCGCGCCCACGGGTCGCCGCATCGCGGTCAACAACCACATGATCGCGCTCCAGATGGCACGCGACGGCGCGGGCGCGGTGCTGGGCTGGACCGGCCTCATCGGCCCGCTGCTCGACAGTTGGGACCTGACGCTGCTCGTGTCCGAACGCATGCCCTCTCCCCACGTCTTCCACCTGCGCACCCATCCGCGCGCCTCGGCGCAGGCCCGGATCTTCCGCGACTGGCTGGTCGCGGCGCAGCGCGCGCCTTGATTTGGCCACCGAAACCGCCTATCTGTCCAGTTAGCTGGACAGGAGACCCGCCATGCTTTCGCTTCAGGACGCCAAGAACCGCTTCAGCGCGGTGGTGGAGGCCGCGCTTGCCGGTCATCCGCAGGCCGTGTCGCGCCGGGGCAAACCCGCCGTGGTCGTCGTCTCCGCCGAGGAATACGCACGGCTGGTGCACGCGGCCCAGGCCAGCCGTGGCCGCTTTGCCGATCACCTGATGGCCATGCCCGACCCCGGCGACACCCCCCTGCCCCGCGCAAACGCCGCACCGCGCGACGTCGAGCTGTGATCCACATCCTCGACACAAACATCATTTCCGCCGCCCGCCGCGCCGACCGCGCGCCGGACCTCTCGCGCTGGCTGACCGCACAGGACGAGGCCACGCTTTTCCTCAGCGTCGTCACCATAGGCGAGATCGAGCGCGGCATCGCCCTTCAGGAACCGAAGAACCCGCCCTTCGCCCGCGACCTGCGGCACTGGATGGACGGCATCCTGCGGCTGTTCTCCGACCGGCTTATCGACTTCACCGCCGAGGACGCCCGGCGCTGGGGCCGGCTGTCGGCGCAGCTTGGCCATCCCGGCGCGGACCTGATGATTGCCGCTCAGGCACTGAACCGCGACGCCACCGTCGTGACCCGCAACACGTCCGACTTCGCCCCGACCGGCGCGCGGCTTCTGGACCCGCTAGACGTCTAGCCCCGGATCCAGACCCAAACCCGCCCGAAACCGCGCCATTTCCCGGTCCGACGGCGCCTGCCCGCAGTAGGTCTTCACGTAGGCCGGGACGCGGGTCAGCCGCTCTTCCAGCGTCTCGCGCACCTGCATCGAGATATAGCCGATCTGCACGAGGTAGACGGTCCGCGCCCTCACGTCGGCCTCCGCCGCGTCGAAACCGAAGCGCAGGAACATGGCGCGGATCGCCTCAAGACGTGTCGCGTCGGCCTCGGCCACCCGGGCCTTCACCGGATCGGACTGATGCGCCCAGCCCCGGACCGCCATGTCGAACCGCGGCTGGAACCGGGTTTCGTCAAGAAACACGCTCAGCAGATTCAGCACCGCTTCCGAAATCGTCTCTGCATAGGCTGAACTGGCCCCGGTCAAAGCATGTGTGTTGGTTTCTTCCCAAAGCGCCAGCAGCGCTTCAAGCAGCGCGGCACGGTCCTTGAAGAACCAGTAGAAGCTGGTCCGCGACAGTCCCAGAGCAGCGCCCAGGGGCTGCACCTTCACCGCGTCGACGCCACCGTCGAGGAACGCGGCCTTGGCCGCCTCCAGCCAGACCTCGCGCGATCCGCGCCATCCCTTCTGATCCGCTCCGTCGTCCATGGCGCGAAATTAGTCCCCTGCCCCACCTGCTGCAACCGGAAACGGACACCGGCGACGATAAACTTGACACAAGTGCACATTCCGTGGAATCGCTGCGTAAGAAAGGGAGTCCGTCGATGTCCAACGATCCGCTTTTCCAGCCCTACCAGCTCAAGCACCTGACCCTGAAAAACCGCCTGATGATCACCAGCCATGAACCGGCCTACCCCGAGGACGGCATGCCCAAGGATCGCTACCGGGCCTATCACGTTGAACGCGCGCGGGCCGGTGTCGCCCTGACCATGACCGCCGGGTCCGCCTCGGTGGCCCGCGACAGCCCGCCGGTGTTCAACAATATCCTGGCCTGGAAGGACGAGGTCGTCGGCTGGATGAAGACGTTGACCGACGAATGCCACGACCACGGCTGTGCCGTCATGATCCAGCTCACCCACCTTGGCCGCCGCACCCGCTGGGACAAGGCCGACTGGCTGCCGGTCGTCTCCCCGGGGCATGAACGTGAACCCTCTCACAAGGCCTTCCCCAAGAAGACCGAGGACTGGGACATCGCCCGCATCATCAAGGACTACACCGATGCCGCCGAACGGATGCAGGCGGCGGGCCTCGACGGGATCGAGCTGCAGGCATACGGGCACCTCATGGACCAGTTCTGGTCGCCGCTGACCAACGATCTGGATGGCCCCTATGGCGGCAGCCTCGACAACCGGCTGCGCTTCACCTTCGATATCCTGTCTGAAATCCGCAAACGTTGCGGCTCCGATTTCATCGTCGGCCTGCGATACACCGCGGATGAGGACATGCCCGGCGGCCTGACCAAGGAGGACGGGATCGAGATCTCGCGGCGCCTGAAGGACAGCGGCATGGTCGACTTCCTGAACGTGATCAAGGGCCATATCGAGACCGATGCCGCGCTGACGGACGTGATCCCGGTGCAGGGCATGCGCAGCGCCCCGCACCTCGATTTCGCCGGAGAGGTTCGCCGCGAAACCGGCATGCCGGTGTTCCACGCCGCCAAGATCCAGGACGTCGCCACCGCCCGCCACGCCATCGCCAGCGGCAAGCTGGATCTGGTCGGCATGACTCGCGCCCACATGGCCGACCCGCATATCGTGGCCAAGATCCAGCGCGGCGAAGAGGACCGCATCCGCCCCTGCGTCGGCGCCAACTACTGTCTCGACCGGATCTATCAGGGCGGCATGGCCCTGTGCCTGCACAACCCCGCGACGGGCCGCGAGCTGGAGCAGCCGCAGGAGGTCACCCCTGCCGACACCCGCCGCCGCGTGGTGGTGATCGGCGCCGGTCCGGCCGGATTGGAGGCCGCCCGCGTCGCCGCCGCCCGGGGGCATGAGGTCATCGTGCACGAGGCCGCCAACGATCCGGGCGGGCAGGTCCGCCTGACAGCCCAGACCCCGCGCCGGGCCGAGATGATCCAGCTCATCCAGTGGCGCTTTTCCGAATGCGAGCGCATGGGCGTGACCTTCCACTTCAACAGCTTCGCCGACGCGGAAACGGTGCAGGCGGACAGCCCCGATGTGGTGATCGTCGCCACCGGCGGCCTGCCCCACACGGAGGTCCTGGCGGAGGGCAACGCGCTTGTGGTTTCGGCCTGGGACATCCTGTCGGGCGATGCCGCCTCCGGCGAGAACGTCCTGATCTACGACGACGCCGGGGACTATGCCGCCCTTCAGGCCGCCGAGAAGATCGCCGCCACCGGCGCCCGGGTCGAGATCATGACCCGCGACCGCAACATCTCTCCGGAGGTCATGGCCATGTCCCTGACCCCGTCCATGCGCGAACTTCAGAAGCGCGACGTGACCTTCACCGTGACCTGGAAGCTGGACGCGGTGCGGCGGGACGGCAACCGGCTGATCGCGCAGATCGGCAGCGATTACGGCGGCGTCATGCGCGAGCGGGAGGTGGATCAGATCGTGGTCAACCACGGCACCCGCCCGCTGGACGATCTGTATTTCGAACTGCGGGACGGGTCCGCGAACTTGGGCGAGGTCGACTACGAGGCGCTTGTCGCGGGCACCCCGCAGACCGTGGTCCGCAACCCCGAAGGTGCCTACCAGCTGTTCCGGATCGGGGATGCGGTGGCGTCGCGGAACACCCACGCGGCGATTTATGACGCGCTGCGGCTGGTGAAGGTCGTCTGAGAAAAACGGGGGAGGTTTCGCGGCGAAACCTCCCCTTTCAGCGGTCAACCCGCGTCGTCGAGATCGTCGAAGGCGCCCGGCGAGAGTTCCTCCCAGAAGGCCAGGATCGCTTCGGCGTTCAGCGCCGACATCCAGCCGTGCCTCTCGAAATCGTCCCGCAGCGCGCCGTCCAGACGGGCGGTGAACAGCCGCCGGTCGGCGTCCCTCTGGGTGGGTTTGCGGGCGGCGGCAAGCTCCTGGATGCGGGCAAGGCGGCGGCCGCGCGAGGTGGCAGGTTTCGCGGCGAAACCTCCTCCACCCGAACCTTGGGGTTTCGCGGCGAAACCTCCCCCCGTTTCGTAGTCGTTCTTCAGGGCGGCGGTCAGGTAGCCCACGGGGTTTTTCACGCCGCCCTGCCCGGCCACGTAATCGAGCTTTGCCTTAACCGCATCTTCACCATGTTCGGCCATCCACTGCCGCGCCAGCCGGTCGGAGACGCCAAGCGCGCGCAGGCGGGGATAGACCTCCGACTTCCGCAGGCCTTCGCCGTCGTCCAGATCGAGGATCGAAAGCTGCGGGTTCTCGGCGATACGGAAGCGGATGCCGGTCACCTGCCGCCCCATCTTCTTCACTTCCGGCGTCACGACAATGTTCGACGTCTTGTTCACCTCGGCGACCGCCGGCTTGATGATCTTGGCGTTGAGGTGCTTGTAGACGTCGTAATAGGGGCTGTCGGCCACGCCCATCAGGCGGCGAAACAGGTCCAGAGACCACCAGCCGGTCGAACCGGTCCGCACGAAACGATAGCAGTTTTCATAAAGCGCGAGCGCGTGGCCAGAGGTGAAGCGCCGCTGGATGTTGAGGTTGATGAGGGCAAATACCTTCGGGTCGTGCAGCTTTTCGGCGAGGGCAGGGGAGTAGGCATATTCGCACACCCCGCCCGACAGCTTGGCGTAGCTGAGCAGCGCCGAAACCCCCCATTCCTGCTGGCCCTTTTCGTCCAGCATGTCCCATTCGGCCACGGTTTCCGCCAGCCCCCGGAGCGAGGCCTTCAGCGTCTCCATGTCGTTCGAATTGTATCCGATCATCAGGCAAAGGGTGCGGGCGTCGATCTGGTGGCGGTTCTGCGAGGTCAGCGTGTCGTAGGCGTTCAGCAGCAGCACGTTGGACAATTTGCGCTGCAACAGGGTCAGTTTGCCCGAGATGTGGATCGCCGCGACGTGCTTTTTCACCGAGCCGCGCCGCAGCGGGCCGTTCAATTGGTCGCGGGGAATCTCGTCCATACTGTCCTCTGACCGCCGGGACCCGGCGTGCTGCCCTTGCCTTGTCCGGGATCGCGACGGTTTCGCGGCGAACCGCGAGTCGGCCCCGGTTGCCGGGTATTGTCCGGCAAAAGGTATCCGCTGACAAGTGGCGCGTTGGCACCTATGAAGCCATCCCGTAAACGGGTGCCGTTGCCGACAGGCGCCAGAGAAAGGTATCCGTCTACGGGAGAACAAGGTCCGGCCACACGCCGCTTTACGAATCATCTGTGGGCGTACAGGCTCTGATACAGCGGAAAACCGGCGAAACCGTCCAATTATCCACAGACGTACCGCGAATCGGAGCCCTTGATCCCGGAAACAGGCACCTAAGACACCGCAAACGGATGCCCCTGAACCCGAATGCGGGCACCTTTTATTAAGTATGCGGCTGATGTGAAAGGGAAATTCCGGGGGTAAAGATTCTAAAAATCCAAAAAGACTCTCAAACAACGTTCGTGTCATTTTTGAATTTCAGGTTTGATAGAGACGGTTTCGCCGCGAAGATGATTCACTCGGGGCCAAACATGTGCCATAGTTTCCATGATATCGCGGCAAACAGCGAACATGACGAGGCGACATGGCACAGAAACCGACGACGAAACCGGACCTGCCCCCCTATTTCAACATCGACCCGGAGCAGGCCGCAAGCAAGCTGTCGAAGCCCATCGACACCGCGCGTTTCGCCAAGGCGGCCGCTTTTGCCATGCGGGGGCGCGACGATCTGGCCAAGCGGGGTTATGCGCCGGACGGGGCGAAACGGCTGAGGAAGTTTTCGACCTGGGAGGTGTGCAAGTACCTGATCCCGGTCAACCCCGCTCACCTGCGCCGCGTGCTGCGCCAGAACCCGGACCTGCCGCAGGGCGAAGGGGAGGGCGGCTCGAAGTGGTTCACGCTGGAAGAGATCCTGACGCTGCGCGACCACTTCGCCGAGGAAGGCGCCAAGGACAAGGAGTACCGCGCGTGGCGGCCCGAGGGGTTGCCCGCCAAGGTCGTGGCGGTGGCGAACTTCAAGGGCGGGGTCGGCAAGACCTCGACCTGTGCGCACCTCGCCATGTCGGCGGCGCTGGACGGCTACAAGGTGCTGGTCATCGACCTGGATTCCCAAGGGTCGATGACCTCCATCATGGGCGGCAAGGTGGAAGACGAATGGCAGACCGTCTTTCCCATGCTGGCACGGGATTATGCGCTGAAGCTGGTGGAGGAGAATCGCATTCGCGAGGCGGCGGGGCAAACTCCTTACCAATTGGATGAGACACTGACCGCCGCGTTAGAGGTTTCGCCGCGAAACCTCGTGCAGAAAACCCACTGGCCCAACATCGACCTGATCGGCGCGCAACTGAACCTCTACTGGGCGGAGTTCCAGGTGCCGGTGTGGCGGATGCAGATGCGCCAGTGGGCGCTGTGGGACGCGCTGATGAATGCGCTGGAGGAAGGCGGGATGCTGGACGACTACGACATCGTGCTGCTCGATACGCCGCCGGCGCTGGGGTATCTGACGATCAACGCGCTGTCGGCGGCGGACATTCTGCTGGTCCCCTTGGGGGCGTCGTTTCTGGAGTTCGATTCCACGGGCCGCTTCTTCGACATGATCTATTCGACCTTCGCGTCGATCGAGGAGGGGGAGAACCGGGCGCGGCGGTCGGGGGGCCTGCCGGAGATGCGGTTCGAATGGGATGCTGTGCGGGCGCTGGTGACGCGCTTCGACGCGGGCCAGCAGACGGATCTGGCGAACGTGATCCAGGCCTATTTCGGCGACTTCATGACGACCTACCGGCAGGAGGTGACGGCCATGGTGGGGCAGGCCGGAGAGATGGTGTCGGGCATCTACGAGACCGATTACCGCGACTTCAACCGCGACACCTACGTGCGCGGGCGGGAGACCTTCGACCGGACCTGGGCGGAGGTGAAGGAGGTCATCCTGGGCACCTGGTGGCGGGACCTGCAGATGGCGCAGGCAGAGAGCGGTACGGAGCAGGAGGTCGCTGAGTAATGGCGAAGCGGAGAAAGCTGGAAGCGCCCACGGCAGAGGCCCTGCAGGCGCTGGAGGAGGAGGTCAGCCGGGACGTGGCGCGCGGGCCGATGTCCGCCCCCATCGCGCAGGTCGCGGCAGAGGCGGCGGGTATGCACGACACCCGCACGCCGGCCGAACGGCAGGCGGCGGCGAAGGACCGGTCCGACGCGGAACGGCTGCGGGAGGCGGAGGCCTCGGGCCGGGTCATGCAGGAGATCCCGCTGGACCAGATCGACCGCAGCGCGCTGGTGCGCGACCGGGTGGTGATCGACCGGGAGTCGCTGGACGAGCTGAAACATTCGATCCTGCGCAGCGGGCTGCGTCTGCCGATCGAGGTGTTCCGGATGGAGGGCGGCGAGAAGCCTTACGGCCTTTTGTCCGGCTACCGGCGCATGATGGCGATGGAGGAGCTTTACAGCTACCTCGAACACGAGAAATACGCCTCGATCAAGGCGGTGGTGCGCGACCCGGAGACGATGGGCGGCACCTTTGCGGCGATGATCGAGGAGAACGAGATCCGCGCCTCGCTCAGCCATTTCGAACGGGGGCGCATCGCGGTGATCGCGGCGCAGCAGGGCGCTTTCGTGAACACCGAAGACGCGGTCAACGCGCTGTTCCCGCAGGCGTCGAAAGCGAAGCGGTCGAAGATCCGGTCCTTTGCGCTGATCTTCGAGGAACTGGGCGACATGCTGGAGTTCCCCGACCTGATCAAGGAAAAGGACGGGCTGCGGATGGCGGCGGCGCTGCGGGAAGGCGGAGAGAGCATCCTGCGGCAGGCCCTGAGCGAAAGCCGCACGACCAGCGCCGACGAAGAGGCGCGGGTGCTGGAAGAGGCGCTGAAGCAGGTCGAGACCAAGGCCGATCCGAAGCGCGGCGGGCGTCCGAAGAAGGTGGCTTCGCCGCGAAACCTGTCCTCCGGTGTGCGCCTTCAGGCGGGCAACGACGACGACGGATGGTACATCCGTATCAAGGGGCGGCACGTGGACCGCGAACTTGTGGAGGTCGCCATGGCGGAGCTGGAGCGTTTGCTGGACGGTCCCGGCCGGTAAGCCGGGACCGTGATCGCCGCCGACGTCAGCTGTGCTTTGCGACGTGGGTCGCGATGGCGTCCATCAGCGGCGGGGAGAGACAGTCGTAAGGGGGCAGGCCGATCTCGCGCAGGCGGCCACGGATCTCGTCCATGCGCGCCGGATCGACACCGGATTCGATGATCGACGACACGAAGGCGGCAAAGGTCGGCGCCGCCCAGCCGGTCTGGGGCGACAGCTCGGTATGCACGAAGTCGAGGCCAAAGAACGGATGTCCGTCGTTCTCGATCCGTCCGTACATGTGCGTGCCGCACCCGGTGCAGGCGTGGCGCTGGATCGCGGCGGACCGGTCGACGACCTCCAGCTTGTCCTCGTTCTCGGTCACTTTCACCTTGTCGCGTCCGACGACGGCGATCTGGCTGAAGATGGCGCCGGACGGCTTCCAGCACTTCGTGCAACCGCAAACGTGGTTGTGTGCCGTCTGGTCCGAGATCTGCACCACCACCGGTTTCGAGCTGCACTTGCACTTCAGCGTGCCGCCGGAGAAACCTGCGGTTTCGCGCGGTATGCCGTTATCAACCTGTGGATGAATCTTTACATGGGTGTACTTCGGCGCAGAGCTCGATGCGCTGTCGCCGCTTTTGAAAAAGATATCGAGAATTCCCAAATCCAATTCCTCCCTGTTGCAGCGCACTTTTCGGTGTGCGCTTGCGTCAAGGCTGCGCCTGGCGCGGGATTCGGACAATGCAGCACTTCGTCTTAAGTGCGGGCGCGCAGAACGGCCGTGGCAAAGGCCCTGAGGTCGACTGCGCGCGTCTGGCGCCCGAAACGCGCCCGGTCGAACCCGTCGAGCAGATGCGATGTGGCGACTCCGTCCCGCCGAAGGATTGCCCGAGCGGCCCGGCGCGTGGCGGCGGCGTCACCGGCGCGTGCCGCCCGGCGCAGCGCGCGCACCTGCGGGTCGAGCAGCGGCAGGCGCCGCAGCAGCGCGCTCTGGTCGGCGCGCTGGCCCTTCAGCATCCACGCCAGCCCCGCGCCAAACGCGGCCAGTGCGGCCAGCACCATGGGCCAGCCGGGCAGGCGGGCGGGGTCCTCGGGCGGGGGAGGGGGCGGCAGCGCGGCCTCGTCGTAGGCGACCCGCTGCGCCGAGATCACCACCTCGCGCATCTCGCGCGAAACGGTGTCGAAGTAGCTGAAACCGATCGGCTCCACGATGGTGGAACGGTCGTTGGTGGGCCGGATCGTCCAGCGCCAGAAGACATAGGTCACCGGCCCCTCGGGCGAGAGCTGGATCAGCCGCTTTTCGGGGTGCGGAAAGATCATCGCCGAGGGCGAGGTGAGTTCCGGCATGGGCGGCACCATTTCCGGTGTCACGCCCACCGCTTCGACCCTGACAATGCGCAATACGCCTTCGCCCGCCGTCAACTGGTCGGGGGCGTTCGACCAGTTGTCGGCGACCTGGACCCGCCGCGCCGGGAACCACCAGCCGCCATCGGGCAGGGCAGGGGCGGGGGCGACCTCGATGGTCACGGGGGCGGAGGTGATGTCGTGTTCGAACCAGTCGTCGCCTTCGTCCGTCAGGGTCAGGTGATGGGTGAAGGCGCCGATGGTCAGCGTGCCCGCGCGTTCGGGATACAGCGCCATGCGCCGTTCCAGCACCTTCACCTTCTGGCCGCGAATGCGTTCCTCGCGCCATGTGTCGGGGCCGAGCTGGGTCCAGTTGAAGCCGGGCAGATCGGGTTGTTCCAGCTTCTCCAGCGTGATGTGGCGCTTGTAGACGCCACGGATGACGATCATCACCATCTCGCGCGCGTAGGGGATGTCGGCCTGTTCAAGCACGGTGACGGTGAGTTGCAGGTCGTCCGGGTCGACCGCGCGGGTCTGGGCGTGCAGCGTCAGCGGCCAGAGGAGCAGGAGCGCCAGCAAGGGTCTCATTGCGGGTCCTCCGGGTCCGGCGGGGCGAGGCCCAGTTTCTCGCGTCGCTTGCGTTCGTGGGCGATGCGCGCCTTCAGGTAGTCGCCCGGCACGTCGGTCAGTTGCGACAGCCAGCGTTCGTCGGCCAGCATGAAGCGGTCGTCGAAGATCCTGCGGACCTTTTCCTGTCCGGTGGACTGGAGTTGCACGGTGCCCAGCATGGTGCTGGTGTTGTTCACCTCGTCCCCGGTGCCGGCGGCGCGGGCGTTGCCCCGGGCGACGAAGGACTCGGTGGTGGCGCCGTCGCGGCGCTTGCCGAAGAGGGCCAGCGCCTCGGGGTCGATGCCCAGGCCGGCGTAATAGGCGGCGATCAGGTCGAAGTTGGCGCGGGCGTCGGCGTCGCCGCCGTGAATCACCAAGTCGTAGGTTTCGAGCGCCTCGGAGTACCGGCCAAGCCGCGCCTGCGCGGTCCCGAGGTTGTAGGTCGCGCCCGCCTTGGCGAAGGCCCGGGCCGCGTCCTCCATCCGCCCGGCGCGGTACAGCGCGGCGCCCTGCCAGTCGGGCCTGTCGAAGGTGAGCGCGGCAAGGCCGGGCAGACCGGCGGCCATGAAGACGCGGCCGAAGGCGGCACTGCCGTGCCCCAGCGCGAGGGCGATCACGGTCATGAGGACGGTGAGCGTGGCCAGCAGCTTCATGTCGCGCGCCTCCGGAACAGGAGGAGGAGGGGGAGGAGCGCGAGCGCCAGCAGGTAACGCCCGAAATCGCGCTGGAAGAGCAGGGGGAAATCCTGTGCCTCCAGCCGCGTGCGGGCGTCTTCCGACAGGAACCGGGCGAAGGCGTCGGTCTGGTCGAGGGTGAAGGTGCGGCCGTTTCCGACCCGCGAAAGCGTCTCTGTTTCCGCCGAAGGGGCGTTCAGGGTCACGACCGACAGGCGCGCGCCCCGGGCGGCGATGGCCTGCGCCTCGGCCAGCGTGTCGGGCCCGAGGCCGGCGCCGTCGGTGAACAGAACCACGTCGCCCGCCAGCACCTGTCCGTCTTCCAGCATCTGCGTGGCAAGCGCGAGGCCACGGCCCGGGCGGGAGCCCTTGTCGGGGACCGTCTCTGCGTCGATGACGGACACGGTCTGGCCCAGCTGGCGCAAGTCTCGGGTGAGATCGCTGGCGACATAGGCGTCCCCGGCATAGACGACCAGACCGCCGGGACGGGTGCCAAGCGCCGAGACGCCGAATCGGCCCATGGTCTGGAGTTGTGACCAGCGGTCTGACCCGGTGACGCTGGGCGAGGCGTCGATGACAAAGACGGCGCCGTCGAGGTTGCGGAAAGACACCGCGTCGCGGCGCTCCTGAGCGGGGCCGGAGAGGGCCAGGATGCCGATGGCGGCGGCGCCGAGCGCGGCGAACAGCCCGGTGCCGCCCCGGCTGTGGCTGACACGCCCAAGGGCTGCCAGCGCTTGAAGGAGTGCCGGATTGGCGGCGCGTTCCCAGCCGCCGAGCTGCCCGCGCTGGCGGTGGAGCCACCAGCCGAGGCCCGCCAGAAGCGGCAGCAGCAGCAGCCATTCGGGGCGTAACAGGGTCACATAGGGTGTCATCCGCGCGCCTCACGCCAACCCATCCAGAGGCAGAGGATCACCGCCAGCGACGCGGGCCAGATCCAGTGTTCGCGGAAGACCTCGGCGGCGAGACCGTCGCTGTCCGTCGCCTCCAGCCGGTCGAGCGCTTCGGTCACGGCGATCAGGTCCTCGGTGGTGCGGACGCGGAAGGTTTCGCCGCCCGAGACCTTGGATATCGCGTCAAGCGTTTCGGCATCGACCACGCCGCGTTCGCCTTCCTCCGCCTCGTCGACGGATTTCGGCCCCATGGCGATGGTGTGGACCCGGACCCCCATCTGCGCCGCAAGCTGCGCCACGCCGCGTGGGTTGGTGGCGCCCGCGTTGTTCGCGCCGTCCGACAGCAGGATCACCACGCGGGTGTCGGCGTCGGACCCGGCCATGCGTTTCAGGGCCAGGCCGAGCGCGTCGGAGATGTTGGTGGCGCGGCCCGAGATGCCGATGGTCGCCTCTTCGATCCGGCGGGCGATGGCCTCCGTGTCGAAGGTGAAGGGGGCGGCGTAATAGGCCTCGGAGCCGAAGACGATCAGCGCGACGCGGTCGCCTGCGCGGCGGCGGGCGAATTCGGCGCCGACGGTGGTGACAGCCTCCAACCGGGTGATGGGCTGGCCGTCGAGGTAGAAGTCGTCGCGCACCATGGAGCCGGAGAGGTCGAGCGCGATGGCCAGATCGCGGCCCGAGACCCGCAGCGCCGGAACGGGTTCCAGCGTGCTCGGCCCGCTGAGCGCCAGGACGAACAGCGCCCAAGTCGCCCATGGCAGAAGTCTGCGCGCGCGTTCCAGAACGGCGGACCCGCCGCGCCCGCCCGCCGTCAAAAGCGCGGTGCCGATGCGGTCGGGCACGGCCAGTGCGGCGCCGCGTGTCTGCGCCGGGGGCAGGAGACGGGCGGCCAGCCATGGCAGTGGCAGGAGCAGCAGCGCAAGGGGGCTGGCCAGTTCAAACATGGCGCGCCACCTCGGCCTGAAGCTCTGCCAGGTCGAGCGGTTCGGGGCGGTACAGAGACTGTTTCAGCGCCTCGAACCGGTCGGGGGCGTGGGTCTTCAACAGGGTCAGGAGCGCCACGCGACGGGCGTCTTCGGGCAGCGCGGCGATGCGGGTGAGGTCGGATTGCGGATCAGGTGGCCGTGCGCGCACGGTGGCCAACCGCATCCCCGCGCCCAGCACCAGTGCGCCCAGACAGGCCAGCGCCAGCGTCGCGGCCAGTTCGGCGGCGAAACCGCCCGGTGCCTCCGACGGCAGGCGGATGTCGTGGAGGCTGGCTTGCAGCGTTTCTTCGGTGATCGCCTCGCCGGTCATGGGGCGCGGTCCGGCGGGAAAGCGGCGGCGAGGCGTCGGGCCATGTCCTCGACGCTTTGCCCGGCATCGACCCTGAGCGCGCGGAAGCCTTCGACGTCGATCAGGTCGGGCGCCTCGGTCCCGGTGCCGTCCAGCGCAATGCGCAGGTGTCGGCCATCGGAGAGACGCACGGGGTAGTCGCCGCGTGGCAGGCGGGTGCCGTCGGCGTCGGTGATCGCCATGAGCCGGGGCACGCGGTCGCGGTCGAGCCGGGACAGCACGTCGCCAAAGCCGTCGCCAGGCGTGTCGAACCCAGAGGCGATGACCAGTTCGGCGCCGCGCGGGGCGATCCGGTCCGCGCGAGAAAGCGGACCGGCCAGCGGCGGATCGGTCGTCTCGCCCGCCATCGCAGCCTGCAAAGCGTTGCGGTGGGCGCGGACCATGCCGCCGATCACGTCCAGCATCCCACGCGCCCGGCCCCTTGGCGGCACGATGACCGGCGGGCCGGAGGTGATCGCCAGCAGCCCGGTGCGCCCGCCGTCCTCCACCGCCTGCCAGCCGATCAGGGCCAGCGCCTCGGCGGCGGCGACGGAACGGAAGGCGCGGGTGATCCCCCAGAGCATCGAGGGCCGGAAATCGGCCACGAGGATCGTGATGCGGTCGCGTTCCTCCTGGAACTGGCGGACGTGCAGCTCGCCGGTGCGGGCGGTGGTGCCCCGGTCGAGGTGGCGGATGTCGTCGCCCGCCACGTACTGCCGCACGTCGGCGACCTCCTGCCCGTGGCCCTTGCGGCGGGTGGCGAACCCGCCCGGCAGGTTGGCGAGCGCGGGCTCTCCCCTTGCCTTGAGCGTCACCTGCCGAAGCGCGATCAGCCCGTCCGGGGAAAGCGTGACCCCGGGCGTGTCGGGCAGGGGGCTTGTGGCGGCGGCGCTCACAACGCTTCGACCTCTGCGAGGATGGCGGCGACCACGTCCCTTGGTTTGCGGCCCTCGGCCACCGCGCGCCACGTCAGCACCATGCGGTGCGCCAGCGCGTCGGGGGCCAGCGCCTCCACGTCCTCGGGCAGGGCGTAGTCGCGGCCCCGCAGGTAGGCGCGCGCCTTGGCGGCGGAGGCCAGCGCGAGCGAGCCGCGCGGCGAGACGGCATGTTCCACGTCCGCCGCTTGCGGGCCTTCGCGCGTCGCCACGACGAGCCGGACGATGTAGTCGCGCAGTTCGGGCGAGAGGTGCACGGCCATGGCGGTCTTCTGCGCGTCCTGCAGATCGGCCAGCGGCACGGCGTTAACGGTCTTTGCGGGCTCGTGCTGTTCGGCTTCGACCAGGTCCAGGATCTGCCGTTCGGTTTCCGCGTCGGGCAGCGACAGGACGATGTGCAGCAGGAACCGGTCGAGCTGAGCCTCGGGCAGGGGGAAGGTCCCGTCGTGCTCGATCGGGTTCTGGGTGGCGACCACGAGAAAGGGGGAGGGCAGGGGCCAGGTGTCGGACCCCGCTGTGACCTGCCGTTCGGCCATCGCCTCCAGCAGCGCGGACTGCACCTTGGGCGGGGCGCGGTTGATCTCGTCCACCAGCACGAGGTTGTGGAACACCGGGCCTTTGACGAACTCGAAACTGCCGGTTTGCGGGCGGAACACCGGGGTGCCGGTGAGGTCCGAGGGCATCAGGTCCGGTGTGCACTGGATGCGGGCAAAGCTACCTTCCGTCGCCTGAGCGAGCCATTTGACCGCGCGGGTCTTGGCGAGGCCGGGCGGACCTTCGACCAGCACGTGGCCACCGCTGAGCAGCGCCACGAGCAGCCGTTCCACCAACGCCTCCTGCCCCACCAGCCCCTGGCCCAGATGGTCCCGGAGGCTTCGCATGGCCCCGGTCGGGCCTGCGGTTTTCGCGTCCATGTATCCTCCCTGACCCGCGTTTCGGCGGTTTTTGGAAGGAGTCTAGCGAAACCGGGGCGCGCCGCCGATTCAGTCTAAGGTCGCAATGGACAGCGTAAGGTCACTTCTTCCGCATCGCCGCCATGAGCGCGTCGCCCAACGCGCCCGTGCCGCCCGACGAGGCCGGCTTGCCGCCGCCCTGCGGACCCTTGCCGCGCGGCGGCTGGCCCTTGGGACCGCCGGGACCCCTTGGGCCCTTGGGTCCGTTGCCGGGCCGTCCGCCGGGGGTCGCGGCACCGTCGCGGCGGGGCTGGGCGTCGCGCCCGCCGCCGTCCTTGCGCATCGTGAGGCCGATGCGCTTGCGTGGGATGTCGACCTCCGTCACGCGGACCTTCACCACGTCGCCGGCCTTGACCACCTCGTGCGGGTCCTTGACGAAACGGTCGGCCAGCTGGCTGACGTGGACAAGACCGTCCTGATGCACGCCGATGTCGACGAAGGCGCCAAAGGCCGCGACGTTGGTGACGGTGCCTTCCAGCATCATGCCGGGTTTGAGGTCCTTGATGTCCTCCACCCCGTCGGTGAAGGTCGCCGTCTTGAAGCTGGGTCGCGGGTCGCGGCCGGGCTTTTCCAGTTCCGAAAGGATGTCGCGGACGGTCGGGAGGCCGAAGCGGTCGTCGACGAACTGTTCCGCGCGCACGCCCTTCAGCGCCTCCGGGCTGCCCATGATCGCCCGGATGTCGCGCCCGCAGGCCTGCACGATGCGGCGGGCGACATCATAGGCTTCGGGGTGGACGGAGGACGCGTCGAGCGGCTCCTTCCCTTCGCGGATGCGCAGGAAGCCGGCGCATTGCTCGAACGCCTTGGGACCGAGGCCCGCGACCTTCAGCAGCGCCTTGCGGGAGTCGAAGGCCCCGTTGGTGTCGCGGTGGGTCACGATGGACTGCGCAAGGCTGGGGCCAAGACCCGCGACGTGGCTGAGCAGCGGGGCAGAGGCCATGTTGAGGTCGACGCCCACGGCGTTCACCGCGTCCTCGACCACCGCTTCGAGCGCCTGGCTCAGGCGGCGCTGGTCGACGTCGTGCTGGTACTGGCCGACGCCGATGCTTTCGGGGGTGATCTTCACCAGTTCGGCCAGCGGGTCCTGCAGGCGCCGGGCGATGGACACGGCGCCGCGCAGCGACACGTCGAGATCGGGAAATTCGCGGCTGGCCAGTTCGGAGGCGGAATAGACGGAGGCACCGGCCTCCGACACGACGACCTTGGTGGGCTTCGGCCCCTCGATCATCTTGAGCGTGTCGGCGACCATGCGTTCGGTTTCGCGGCTGGCGGTGCCGTTGCCGATGGCGATCAGGGCGACGCCGTGCCGCTTCACCATCTCGACGATCTTCGCCTGCGCGCCGCGCAGGTCCATCTTCGGCTGGAAGGGGTAGAGCGTCGCGGTTTCCAGCAGCTTGCCGGTGGAGTCCACCACGGCGGCCTTCACCCCGGTGCGGATGCCGGGGTCCAGCCCCAGCGTCGCCTTGTTCCCGGCGGGCGCGGCCAGCAGCAGGTCCTTGAGGTTCCGGGCGAAGACGGCGATGGCCTCTTCATGCGCGCGGCGGCGGAGTTCGGACAGGAGGTCGACGTACATCGTCATCGACAGCTTCACCCGCCAGGTCCAGCCCGCGGCATCGCGCAGCCACTTGTCGCCCGCGCCATCGCCGGGGATGCCGATGGCGGAAGCCACCATGTTCACCGCGCGATCCATTCCGGTCTCCGGGTCCGGGGCGATCTCGATGGTGACGATCTCTTCCTTGGCGGCGCGCAGGATGGCGAGCGCCCGGTGCGAGGGAATGGTGGCCCAATTCTCGGCGTGGTCGAAGTAGTCGGAGAACTTGGCGCCGGTTTCTTCCTTGCCGGGCTGCACGCGGGCGGAGATGCGGGCCTCGCGCATCATGTAATCGCGCAGGCCGCCCAGGAGGGCCGCGTTTTCCGTCAGCTCTTCGGCAAGGATGTCGCGGGCACCCTCCAGCGCGGCCTTCACCGTCTCGACCTTTTCGCCGGTGTAGGCTTCGGCCAGCTTCTGCGGATCGGCGGTGCGGTTGTCCTGGATCGCGCGCAGGAGCGGTTCCAGACCGTTTTCGCGGGCGATCATCGCCTTGGTGCGGCGCTTGGGTTTGTAGGGCAGGTAGATGTCTTCCAGCGTGGCCTTCGTGTCGGCCTGCGCGATGGCGCGGGCGAGGTCGTCGGTCAGCTTGCCCTGATCCCTGATCGACCCGAGGATGGTGGCGCGGCGGGCCTCCATCTCGCGCAGGTAGGACAGGCGGTCGGCCAGCGTGCGGAGCTGCGTGTCGTCGAGTCCGCCGGTGACTTCCTTGCGGTAGCGCGCCACGAAGGGGACGGTGGCCCCGCCGTCCAGAAGGGAGACGGCGGCCGAGACCTGCTCTTCTCGGGCGGCGATCTCGGTTGCGATGGTGCGGTTGATGCGCGTGGCGGTCTGGTCCAACGGATGCCTCCTGTCCTGCCGGTTCGGGCCGGGCCGCAGCCCGGAGACCCCGTTTAGAGCCTTGCGGGGGGGTGCGCCAAGAGGTGAAATGCCGTCGGGCAAAGAGTTGCGGACCGGGTTCCGGCGACGTTCAATCAAAGAAAGTGATGTGTGGGCTTGCTCGGCACGCGAAATGCTACACATAACGTGGATCAGTGTAGCGCACGTGCAAGGGACCCACTGGACGGAATGAGTAGCGACATTCTGCCTGCTAAGTTGCAGGCGTATATCGAGAAGTCGGGGATCGCATTGTCCCTTTCGACGCAGGGCGGCGACGTGCCGCTTGCGTTGGTCAACGACGGATTCACCAAGCTGACGGGCTACGCGCCGGAAGAGGTGGTCGGGCGCAACTGCCGTTTTCTGCAGGGCGAGGAAACCTCGGCCGAGCAGAAGCAGGCGCTGCACGATTTCGTCCATGACCTGTCGCAGGACAGCGGGCGCTTTCCCGTTTCGAACTACCGCAAGGACGGATCGTTGTTCCGAAACTTCGTCCTGATGACACGGCTGCGCGACAGCGCGGGACAAACGCGGTTCATCCTCGCGTCGCAATTCGACATGACCAGAGCGCAGCAGCGTCAGGAACTGGTGGAGCACGATGCCCGCCTGAGGCGCAACCTCAGCGATATCGAGGTCATGGGGCAGGAATTCGGACTCGCGATGCAGGGATCGGCCCAGTCTATCGCGGATTCCATCGCCCTTATTGCAAAGCTGTATCTCGATGAATGAGGGCAGGGCCGTGGATCAGGACGTAGAGCAGCAGCAGGGCCCCATCGAAGGAGAGACGTTGTTTGTCGTGGGCGTCGGCGCCTCGGCCGGCGGGCTGGAGGCGCTGCGCGACATGCTGAGCACCGCCGGACAGGACTGCCGGCTGGCCTTCGTGGTGATCCAGCACCTCGATCCCAACCACGAAAGCCTTCTGGCCGAGCTGCTGGGCCGCCACACCACGCTGGAGGTGCGCCAGACCGAAGATGGCGAACGTGTGCGCCCGGGCTGCGTGCACATCATTCCGCCGGGCCACGGGCTGTCGATTCACAAGGGTGTGCTGAATCTGACGGATTTCGCGCAGCCGCGCGGTCTGAGGCGACCAATCGACGATTTTTTCGAAAGCCTTGCACAGGACATGGGCCGCGATGCCGCCTGCGTGATCCTGTCGGGCACCGGCGCGGATGGCAGTGCCGGGCTGAGGGCGATCAAGGAACACGGCGGGCTGTGCGTCGTGCAGGATCCGGCGACGGCCAAGTACGACGGGATGCCGACATCGGCCCAGTCCACGGGGCTGGTGGACTTCGTCCTGCGGCCCGGGGAAATCGCCGAGACCATCCAGCAGTTCTTTGCCAAGTCGGTCTCGAACGGGGCGGAAGGCGAACTGGCGCGGACCGTCGAAGAGACGCTGGACGACATCTGTGCGGTGGTGCGGAAGACCGCCGGACACGACTTTTCCGGCTACAAGAAATCGACTCTGTCGCGGCGGGTGCAGCGGCGCATCCAGGTGCTCGACCTCAACGACGCCAATGCCTACCTGCGCTACATTCGCTCCACGCCCGACGAATGCGAGATCCTTTTCCGCGAACTGCTGATCAACGTGACCCGGTTCTTCCGCGACCCGGCGCATTTCGAGGTGCTTCGGCAGAAGGTGGTGAAGCCGCTGGTGCGCAACTCCAGCAAGGAAGAGATCCGCGTCTGGGTGCCGGGTTGTTCCAGCGGCGAAGAGGCCTACACCATCGCGATGATCTTTGCCGAGGAAGTGCGCGAGCAGCGGCGGACCATCGACATCCAGGTCTTCGCGACCGATATCGACGAACAGATGCTGCGGATTGCGCGCAACGGTCTGTATCCCAACGCTGCCATGGCGGACATCCCCGAGGAAATGCGCGAGATGTACACCATCGCGCGGGACGGCAAGTTCCAGGTCAGTTCGCGCATCCGCGAGATGATCCGTTTTTCGGTGCACAGCGTCGTCCGCGATCCGCCGTTCTCCAGTATCGACCTGCTGTCCTGCCGCAACTTGCTGATCTATTTCGGCGACCAGTTGCAGGCGGCTGTCATGCCGATCTTCCATTATGCGCTGCGCCCCGGCGGGGCGCTGTACCTCGGCCCGTCCGAGACGCTGGGTCGCCACGATCGTCTGTTCCAAACCATCGACGCTCAGGCACGGATCTTCGAACGCAACGACGCGCGTCCGGAGTACCCCCTTCACCTGCGCCACCAGCCTCAGCGAAGTGACCGTCGGCGGCAGCCCGACGAGGACACCAACCGGAACGCCACGCGCGTCGACTGGTCCGACAGCACCGTGACCGAACGCATTCTGGACGTCTATGGCCCGGCCACGCTGCAGGTGACGCGCGAAGGCGAGGTGCTTCGGTCCACGGGACGACTGGGCCGATATCTTGAGATGCAGCCGATGCGCCAGTCGTCGACGCAGTTCGCGTCGTCGCTCGCTCTGCCCGGCGTGCGAGAGGCGATTTCGGCCATCGTGCGGCAGGTCGCGCAGTCGGGAAAACGCACGATCAGCCGTGATCTGACCGCAAATTCGGAGTTCGGCAAACAGCGCTTCGATCTGATAGGCGATCCTCTGGCCGACGGCACCGTTCTTCTGGTCTTCCGCGAGCGTGACCGCTTCGACCCCGGGGCCGAGGACGAGCTTCAGGACGTCGACGCCGCCGACAGCCATGTGCAGAGCCTCGAAAACGAGCTGCGCTCCACCCGGGCGCGACTGCACACCACGGTCGAGGAACTGGAGACCGCGAACGAGGAGCTCAAGAGTTCGAACGAAGAAATGATGTCGATGAACGAAGAGCTCCAGTCGACCAACGAGGAGCTTGCGACCGTCAACGATGAACTGAAAGACAAGGTCGACGAGCTGTCTGTCGCCAGCGCCGACTTGTCCAACTTCTTTGCCTCCACCTCGTTGCCGCTGGTGGTGCTGGATGCCGAAGGCTGCATCCGGAATTTCACCGACGCGATCCAGTCTGTCTACCCGCTGCGCCATGGCGACCGCGGGCGCCCGCTGTCGGAAATGACCAGCCGCATCGGCGAGGATGCAAAGGTGCTGGCCGCGATCGAGACAGTGATGGAGCAGGGCGACGTCGCGGCCGTGACGGTGATGGCCCCGGACTCTCTCAGGACATGGTCGCTGCTGGTCACGCCCTACCGCAACCGCGACGATCGGATCGACGGGGTGACGCTGGTCTTCTCCGAACTGACGGAGGCGCTTGCCCTCGAGGACGAGCTGAAGGCAGAGGGCGAACGCCTGCGCATGGCGCTGGACGTGGCCGGTCTGGGCGTCTGGGAACTGTCGAGCACCGGGGACACGATCCGTTTCGATACCATTGGCGCAAAGCTATTGGGGGTCGGAGACGAGGAGATGCCGGTCGGTGAATTCCTCGGTCACCTTCCGGAAGAAGATTGGGCTGACGCGGAGGAGGCGCTGGACAACAGCGACACCCGCTTGCCGTTCTCGCTGACCTTCAACCTGCCAGGGTCCGAAAATGAGCAGGCTCGATCCGTGCAGCTTGTCGGGCGGCGTCTGAACCGGAGCCAGGGTCTCCGGACCCTCGGTGTGATCTTCGACGTCACCGAGGAGGAAGAGGCGCGGCAGGTCCGCGAGGTGATGCTGCACGAGATGAACCATCGGGTGAAGAACCTGTTCTCGATCATCTCGGGCATGGTGCGGATTGCCGG
Organism: Sagittula stellata E-37; assembly: GCF_039724765.1. Classification (NCBI taxonomy): domain Bacteria; kingdom Pseudomonadati; phylum Pseudomonadota; class Alphaproteobacteria; order Rhodobacterales; family Roseobacteraceae; genus Sagittula; species Sagittula stellata. Next base: position 158,965 of record NZ_CP155731.1, read on the forward strand.
GCATTCGGCGCAATCCGTCCCGGACCTCGTGGAGGGCGTGACGGCGCGGATCGGGGCGCTGGCGGTTTCCCACAACCTGACTCACCGTGCTCCGGCGGGTACGCCGCTGAAACTGAGCGACGCGGTCGAAAGCGCGGTGGAACCCTATGCCGGTCATGCGTCCCTGACGGTGCAGGGGCCGGTCGTGCCCCTGACGGCGGAAACGCTGACGACATTGTCGCTGATGTTCCACGAACTGGCGACGAACACCGCGAAGTACGGAGTGCTGGGAGCCGTGGACGGCAGCCTGTCCGTCACGTGGTCTTTGGAGCACGATACCGAAGTCGTGCTCGAATGGACGGAACGATATGACGCCCCGGCGGTTGAACTTCCGCAAGACAAGAAGGGGTTCGGCTCCACGCTGATGCAAATGTCCGCCGCACAACTGGACGGACGCATCGAAGTGGAACAGACCGAATGGATGCGCAGGACACGGCTGATTTATGAAAACAAGAAATGATATGGCCGATGGGCAGCAGGGCGTCGTTTTGCTGTGCGAGGACGAAGCGATCGTCGCAATGGACATCCAGATGATGATCGAGGATGGCGGCTTCGAGGTTTGCGGACCGTTCTCCCGTGTGTCCGTCGCCCTCGACGCGCTTGAGGATGTCGTTCCGGTGGCTGCCGTTCTGGACGTGCGCCTGCGGGACGGCGATATCTTTCCGGTCGCCGAACAGCTCGACCAGGCCGGTGTGCCGCTGATCTTCCATTCCGGCCACCTGATCGAGGATGAGGTCGTCGCGCGCTTTCCTCGCGCGCAGCACTGCCCCAAGCCGACCAACGCCCGCACACTGATGCAGGCACTCTCCCGCGCCGCGTCCGAATGTGTCCGCGAACGGGCAGCGGGCTGACATCCTGTATGTCCCGACAGGCATGTCGGGCGCGCTGCACATCCCTCTCACCATGATCGCAGTTGTATCGTGAGCGTCTTTTCGATACCTTTGGGGTCTGAGGGGGGATGTCATGGAACTGCGCAGGCTTCGGTATTTTCTGGCGGTGGCCGAGGAACTGCACTTCGGCCGCGCCGCGTCGCGGCTGGAGATCGCCCAGCCTCCATTGTCCCGCCAGATCGCCGCGCTGGAGGCGGAGATCGGTGCCCAGCTTTTCGACCGCTCCCGCAGCCAGATCCGCAAGACGCAGGCGGGCGAGGTGCTGGAAAGGCACGCCCGCGCATTGGTCGACCGGCTTGAAGCCGCCTACAAGGAAACCCGCCAGGTCGGTGAGGGCGGTGTCGGGCGGCTGCGCGTGGCCTTCGTCGGATCGGCGTCGCACGGGGTGCTGCCCAATCTCATAAAGTCTTATCGGTCCTTCTATCCCAAGGTGGAGCTTGCGCTGTCGGCGATGAACAATGCCGAGCTGCACTCCGCCCTGGTCCAGCGGGAAATCGACGTGGCCGTCGCCCGGCCCAGCCTGAAGGACGACGAACTGAAGCGCGAACCCCTCGCGCAGGAAGACCTGATCCTTGCCATCCCGGACAGCAGCGAACTGGCGACGCGGGACAAGATTGTGTTTTCCGAACTGGGGAACCAGACCTTCGTGCTCTACCCGCGCAGACCGCGGCCCAGCTATGCGGATTTCGTGCTGAGCTTTTGCCGGAAGGAGGGGTTCGAACCGGCGGCGCTGGAGCTGGCGCAGGATTATCAGACGGCGATCAGCCTCGTGTCGGTGGGGGTTGGGATCTCTGTCGTGCCGGAGAGCGTGTCGCGGACCTCGCGCCCCGGCGTTCTGTTCCGCAGCTACGAGGGCTACAACCCCGGGACCGCCCTGACCATCCATGCCCGGCGCGACAACCAGTCGGCGCAGGTGGCACAGTTCTTCGACGTGGCGCGGAAGTTCAGGCGCGGGCGCTGACGACGCTTCGGCGCGAAACTGACCAAAGCCGAAGACTGTCGGGATCGTGCTGTACGACCCGGGCCGCACATGAACTTGCCCTTGCGTTATGCATGGCCTAACACGGCCCCGCCGGACGCCTTCGGGCTGCGGACGATGTCCGCTGCGACCAGAAGTAACCTGAGGACCTTCCTGAATTGCTCGACCAACTCGCGCTGCGCGCCGAACTCTCCGATCATTACGATCTTGCCCCGTCGACCGACATCGCCGCCGCCACCGCCGACATATATGCGCGGATGGACCGTGTCGTGACACCGCCGGACTGGGCGATCCATGCGCCCTATGTGGCAGCCATCAACACGCTCAAGAAAGAGCGCAACGCCGTCATCCTCGCGCACAACTACATGACGCCCGAGATCTACCACGGCATTGCGGATGTGGTCGGCGACAGCCTGCAGCTTGCCGTCGAGGCGACGCAGGTCGAAGGCGATGTGATCGTTCAGTGCGGCGTGCATTTCATGGCCGAGACGTCGAAGATCCTGAATTCGTCCAAGACGGTGCTGATCCCCGACATGGCCGCCGGTTGCTCGCTTGCCGAAAGCATCACCGCCGAGGGCATCGCCGAGATGCGGGCGAAGTACCCCGGCGCTCCGGTCGTCACCTACGTGAACACCACGGCCGAGGTGAAGGCCGCGTCGGACATCTGCTGCACCTCGTCGAACGCGGCGCAGATCGTGCGCGCGATGGACAGCGAGACGGTCATCATGACGCCGGACAAGTACCTGGCCCAGAACGTCGCGCGGCAGGTGCCCGAGAAGCGGATCGTCTGGTGGGACGGGTCGTGCATCGTGCACGAACAATACACCGCCCGCGATCTGCACGAGTTCCGCGAATGGAACCCGGGCACCCGCATCATCGCCCACCCGGAATGTCCGCCCGACGTGGTGGACGCGGCCGATTTCTCCGGCTCGACCGGGGGCATCATCGACTATGTCACCCGCGAGCAGCCGGAAAAGGCCATGCTGGTGACCGAATGCTCCATGGCGTCGAATATCGCGGACGCGCTGCCGGGCGTGGATTTTGTCGGGCCCTGCAACATGTGTCCCTACATGAAGAAAATCACGCTGGAGAAGGTGCTTTGGTCGCTGCACACCATGCAGGGCGCGGTCGAGGTCGACCCGGCCATCGCGGACCGGGCGCGGGTCGCGGTGCAACGCATGATCGATCTGTCGGCCCGGCTGAACAGCTAACGGAATGACAGCGATCGACTCCGCCCGCGTGATCGTCGTGGGGGCCGGACTGGCTGCGCAATACGCCGCGCTCAGCCTGGCCCCGCATCCGGTTCTCGTGATTTCGCCCGACCCGCTTGGCGAAGGGGCGTCTTCGGCCTGGGCGCAGGGCGGTGTGGCGGCGGCGATGGGTCCGGACGACAGTCCCGAAGCCCACGCCCGTGACACTGTCCGGGCCGGTGCGGGCACGGTCGATCCACGCGTCGCGGAAGACGTCACGGCCGAGGCGCGGGCGCATATCCTCGACCTGACGCGGATGGGGGCGCCTTTCGATCGGACCGCAAACGGCGGCTACGTGCTTTCGCGCGAAGCGGCGCACAGCTTTGCCCGCGTTGTCCGCGTGCGCGGCGATCAGGCCGGGGCAGAGATCATGCGTGCCCTGACCGCTCAGGTCCGCGAGGCCGCGCATGTTCAGGTGCTGGAAGGCGTACTGGCGACAAGGCTTTTGTCCGACGGCGGCGCGATCACGGGTGTGGAGGTCGCAGGTTGCGAGAACGGTCTGACCGCGCCGGTTGCCATCCGGGGCCGCGCGGTCCTGCTGGCCGGAGGCGGTTCCGGCGGGCTTTATGCGCTGACCACCAATCCGCCGCGCATCCGGGGACAGGTCATCGGCATGGCGGCACGTGCGGGCGCCGAGATCGCCGATGCGGAGTTCGTCCAGTTCCACCCCACGGCCATCGCCTGCGGCCTCGACCCCGCCCCGCTGGCGACAGAAGCCCTCCGGGGCGAGGGGGCGACCCTTGTCAACAATCGCGGCGAGCGGTTCATGCTGGCCATCCATCCCGACGCAGAGCTTGCACCGCGCGACATCGTGGCCCGCGCCGTCTATGCGCAGACGCAGGCCGGGCTTGCCCCGGCGCTCGACACGCGGGCGGCCATCGGCGCGCGGCTGTTGACGGATTTCCCGGCCGTGGCCGCCGCCTGCCAACGGGCCGGACTGGACCCTGTGGCGGAAACGATCCCGGTCGCCGCAGCGGCGCATTACCACATGGGGGGCGTCAGGACAGACGCCTGCGGGCGAAGCTCCCTGCCCGGTCTCTGGGCCTGCGGAGAGGCCGCGTCCACCGGGCTTCACGGCGCGAACCGGCTGGCTTCGAACGGCTTGTTGGAAGCGCTGGTCTACGGTCGGCGCTGCGCCCTGTCGATCAGCCAGTCGTTGCGGTCCGTGGCGACAGTCGCAGCGCCTGTCGTGCTGCCGGACCGTCCCGGGGCCGTCGAACCGGCTTCCGCGCTTGTCGCCCGTCTGCGGCAGTCGATGACGGATGGCGCGGGGGTGATCCGAAACGCCGACGGGCTGCAACGGACCCTTGCCGTTATCGCCAGGATCGAAGCCGCCCAACCGGACTGCGACGCGCTGCTCAACATGACGACCACCGCCACGCTGATCGCCGCTGCCGCGCTGGCGCGGCGCGAAAGCCGGGGCGCGCAGTTCCGGTCCGACTATCCGGAGCCGGCGGGCGTGACCGGCACCCGATCCGTCCTGACCCTGACGGAGGCGAAAGAGATCCGTTCCATGGCCCGAAAGGAACCCGCATGACCCAGTCTCCCTTGCCCGACCTGATCCTTGAACCGCTCGTCCGGGGGGCCTTGATGGAGGATCTGGGCACCTACGGCGACATCACGACACGAACGGTCATCCCGCCGGGCACACGCTATGCGGCGCGGCTGAACGCGCGTGAGGCCGGGGTTGTCTCGGGCCTGCAGATCGCGGCGCTGGCCTTTCGGTTGGTCGATCCGGCGTTGAAGGTATGCGCGCACCGCGCGGACGGGGATGCGATCCGCCCGGGCGACCTGCTGATGGAGATCGAGGGCGAAGCCGCGTCGATCCTGTCCGGCGAACGGGTGGCGCTGAACTTTGCCGGGCGCCTTTCCGGCATCGCCACGCTGACCGCCGCCTTCGTCGCGGAGACGAAGGGCACCGCCGCGCGCGTGACCTGCACACGCAAGACGACGCCCGGTTTGCGATTGGTAGAGAAACAGGCCGTTCTGCATGGCGGTGGGTTCAATCACCGGTTCTCCCTGTCGGACGCGATCCTCATCAAGGACAACCATATCGCTGCGGCTGGTGGCATTCGCCCGGTCCTGCAAGCCGTGAAGGCACATGCCTCGCATATGGTGCGCTGCGAGATCGAGGTCGACCGCCTGGATCAGCTGGCCGAAGTGCTGGACGAAGGGGGGGCCGACGTCGTGCTTTTGGACAACATGGACACGCCGACGCTGCGCGAAGCGGTCGCGATGACCGGAGGACGGCTGGTGCTTGAGGCCTCGGGCAACATGCGGCTGGATCGTGTGGCCGAAGTGGCCGGTACGGGCGTGGACTACATCTCGTCCGGTGCCCTGACCCATTCGGCGCGGACGCTGGACCTTGGGCTGGATTTCTGAGGAGGCAAGGGGGCAGTCCTTGAGGTTCGCGTGCCGAACCGGGGATGTCCTGAGAATGGCTGAACGGGTCTGACGAGGATCGAGCTTTGCCATAAGCGCCTTGGGCGGCTGTTCTTTCTCTTTCCGCACGTTGCCCAGCGAGGCAGAGGTCCATAGACCGTGTCTATGACGTTGGCGCGTGCGCGACCGAGTCGCGCTCGATCCAGCGGGCCTTGTCGCAAACTTGCAGATCGGCCTCTGCTTCGCCGTTGAGCCGTCGCCGCAGCAGATCGGCGAGTGGGGCGGCGGCATCCCTCAGCGCCGTGTGAGTGACGGTCAACGGCGGGGCCAGCCCTTTTGTGTCCATTCCGGGCAACTCATCGTCATGCGCCACTACCGAGATATCGGAAGGGACGTTCAGGCCTGCTTCGGCGACGGCCTCCAGAACACCCGCGGCGACAAGGGAATTGCAGCAGACGAAGCCCGTTGGACGGAGAGAAGATTCAAGCAACGCCCGCGCGGCGTCATGACCGAAGGCATGCGATGTATCGCCATGGCAGATCAGTTCGAGGGAGGGGGCAAGGCCGGCTTTGGCCAAGGCCGCCGTAAACGCCTGCGCACGTTCCCGCGACACCATCCAGCTTTCATCGCCGTTCAGAAGTGCGATCCGCCGATGCCCGTGACTGGCAAGATGCGACACCGCCATCGTCGTAAGGTCCGAGGTATCGACATCGAAGTAAGGGTAGTCCGGTGTCTCGACATGTTTGCCATGGACGACGAAGGGAACGCCCCTGCTGCGCAGGAAGTCCATGCGCGGATCGTCCGTCCGAGGGAACAGCACCACGAAGGCGTCGATCATCCCTTGTCCGATCAGCCGGTCGTAGGTCTTCAACGGATCTGAGTCGGTGGAAATGTGTAGAACGAGATCGAGACCCAGCGCGGCCATTTCCTGGGTTAGTGCGAAGGTGATTTCGAAGAAGTGTGCGGATTCGAAACTGGCGGGCGGGGTGTCCAGGACAAGGCCCACGATGCCCGAACGCCCGGACACCAGCTTTCGCGCGCTGTGATTCGCCCGGTAGTTCAGCTTGCGCGCCACCACCTGAACGCGTTCGCGGGTCGCCGGGGTGACATCGTCGAACCCCCGCAGGGCCCGGCTGACCGTCGTCGCCGAAAGCCCTGTGATCTTTGCAATGTCCTTGAGCGTTGCCACGTAACGTCAGTCCCTAAAGGCCCGTTTCAGATCGGAAATCACATTCAGGCTGAGCGCCGCCGACCATGGTTTCCGTCTTCCGAAAGAAAGGCAACGGCTGGGAAGGTCAACGCCTTTCCGCTCTCTCGCCCGATTTTTCGTTGTGTTTAGCGCTATCATCTGTAATCTTAACGTTAAGATAAGTAAAAAGTCAGCGTTGAAAGCCTGCTTCGGGACATGCCGTTCCGGGGCGCAAGACCGGTGTGTCCGATGGCATGGCAAGCGCCAGCGACCGGCACATGTGAAAGGGAGGACCCATGAAACCTGCATCTCGGACCGCAGTCCTTTGCTCCGCATCCATCATCGCAGCATCGTTCGGCTGTGCGGCCATGGCCGACGCCGATCTGCGCTTTCCCATCGGAGAGGGGCCGTTCGACTGGGCGGAATTCCAGACCTTTGCCGATAGCCACGACTTCTCGGGGCAGACGCTGGAAATCACCGGCGCGGGCACCGGTCGCGACGCCGATCTTCTGCGAGAGATCTTCGCTTATTTCGCCGAGGCCACGGGCGCCGAGGTGAAATACTCCGGCTCCGACAGCTATGAGCAGGACATCGTGATTGCCGTGCAGGCGGGAACGCCACCCGACGTGGCGCTGTACCCGCAACCGGGTCTCGCGGCGGACATGGCAAAGCGGGGCCACCTTGTGCCGCTCGCCGAGGGCACGCGGCAGTGGTACATCGACAATTTCGCAGCCGGGGAATCCTGGGCGGATCTGGCCAGCCCAAGGGGTCCGGACGGCACGCCGCATGTCTACGGGATCTTCAACGCCGTCGACGTGAAATCGCTGGTCTGGTATTCCCCGGAGGCCTTCGACGAAAACGGCTACGACATCCCGCAAAGCATGGAAGAGCTCAAGTCGCTCGCCGAGTCCATGGTGGACGATGGGCTGACGCCTTTCTGCCTGGGACTGGGGGCAGGGGCCGGGACCGGCTGGCCCGCCACCGACTGGGTCGAGGACTTCATGCTGCGCACCCAGCCGCCCGAGGTCTACGACCAGTGGGTGAAAAACGAGATCCCGTTCACCGACCCGCGCGTCGTGGGCGCAATCGAGGAATACGGTTATTTCGCGCGGAACGACGATTATGTCGACGGAGGCTCCAGCGCGGCGGCCACCATCGACTTCCGTGATAGCCCGGACGGTCTGTTCGAATTCCCGCCGAAATGCATGATGCACCGGCAGGCCTCGTTCATCCCGACTTTCTTTCCCGATGGCGTCGCCGTCGGCGAGGACGCCGATTTCTTCTATTTCCCGTCTTATGACAGCAAGGATCTGGGCCGTCCGGTTCTGGGGTCCGGCGGGCTGGCGACGATCATGCAGGACAAGCCCATTGCGCACGCCTTCATGGCTTTTCTGCAGACCTCGCTGCCGCATGCGCTGACCGCCGCGCAGGGCAAGACCCTGACGCCGCATACGGGTGTCAGCCTCGACGCCTATGCGACAGACACAGGGCGGGCGCTGGCCGAGATCCTGCTGAGCGCGACAACCTTCCGCTTTGACGGGTCGGACCTGATGCCGGGCGAGATCGGCACGGACGCCTTCTGGAACGCCATGGTGGAATACACCACCGGCAGCCTGTCCGCCGAAGAGGCCGCCGCCGCGATCCAGTCCCGATGGGACTCCATCCGCTAGGCGCAACCCGCACGAGCCGCGCGCCGCGTCACACTCGCGGCGCCACCCCAATCACGGAACCGACGGGAGGGCGGGCCGATGAATCCCCTTATTCAGGGACTTGCGACAATCGTTCTGGGCGTGGGTGGCTGTGTCGCCTACTTCTACGCGTCGAACCTGCTGCTGGACAGGGTGCTGTACCCTGCCAAGGGGCCGAACATCGCGGCCAACATCCGGCGGGCGAACACCGTCCGGCCCTGGCTTTTCATCTTCCCTGCTCTTCTGGTCTTGGCGGTCTACCTGGCCTACCCGGTCGTGGGGTCCGCCTGGCGGTCGCTGTTCAACCGCTCAGGGGATGAGTTCATCGCGCTTGGCAACTACGTGGCGCTGTTTGAATCGCCCGATTTCCGCCGTTCCTTCCTCAACAACGCGCTTTGGGCGATCTTCGTGCCGGTAATGTCGGTGACCGCCGGCCTGATCGCGGCGCAGCTCAGCGATACGCTGAAGTGGGGCAACATCGCCAAGTCGCTGATCTTCATGCCCATGGCGATCAGCTTTGTCGGCGCTTCGCTGATCTGGAAGTTCGTCTATGCGGTCGACAGTGACATCGGCCTGATCAACGCCATGGTTGCGGGGCTGTTCGGGGCGGGGCCGGTCGACGTGATCCAGATCCCGTTCTGGAACAACTTCTTCCTGATGTTCATCCTGGTCTGGATCCAGACCGGCTTTGCCATGGTGATCCTGTCGGCGGCCCTGCGCGGCATCCCCGAGGAGACCATCGAGGCCGCCATCCTGGACGGGGCGAACCCGTTCCAGATCTTCTTCCGGATCAAGATGCCGCAGATCTTCTCCACCATCGTGGTGGTCTGGACGACGATCACCGTGGCGTCGCTGAAAATCTTCGACATCGTCTACGCGATGACCGGCGGCAATTTCGGCACCGAGATCCTGCCCAGTTACATGATGAGCTTCATGTTCCGCGACGACGGCCGCGCGACCTCGGTGGCGCTGGTCATCATGATCATCGTCCTGCCGGTGATGATCTCGAACATCCGCCAGGCGCAGCAAGAACTTCGGTAGGAGGACAGGTCATGGACAATATCGCAGGAAAAACACCCGCGCTGAGCTGGGCCAAGAACATCGCCATGGCGGCCATGGTCCTGATCTGGGTCATACCGACGCTCGGCCTTTTGGTATCGTCCTTTCGGGATCGCGACCAGATCTCGGCCACGGGCTGGTGGCAGGCGATGCTGCCGGTGGAGCTGACGGCACGGGCGCGCACCGTCACCGAGGCCGTCGCCGATGGACCGCTGTTCCGGGTTGAGGGCGATATCTTCGACGATGAAGAGGCGCGGTCGTACTTTTCGGGCATGCCCGGGGACATCTCGGCCTTTGGCACACGCGGGGCAGAGCCCACCGCCTATCCGCCGGGCACGACGGCCGATCTGGGCGATGGCGAGACACTGACCGTGAACGCCGACGGCTCCTACATCTGGATCACGCCGGAAGAGCCGGGCAGTCGCGGACAGCGGGTCTATTTCGCCGCCGAAAGCCCGCCCAAGCTGACGCTGGACAACTACCGGACAGTGCTGTCGGGCGACAACATGGGCCGCGCTTTCATCAACACGCTCACTGTGGCCATCCCGGCGACGATCATCCCGATCCTGATCGCCGCTTTCGCCGCCTATGCGCTGGCCTGGATGGAGTTCCCGATACGCGGGCTGCTGATCGCGGGCATCGTCGGGCTACTGGTGGTGCCGATTCAATTGGCGCTCGTGCCGGTGCTGAACCTGCACAACGACATCGGCGTGGGGCAGAGCTTTGTCGGCATCTGGCTGGCGCATACCGGCTTCGGGATGCCGCTCGCCGTCTACCTCTTGCGCAACTACATGGCGGGGCTGCCGCGCGACATCATCGAATGCGCGCGAGTGGACGGGGCGACGGATTTTCAGATCTTCATCAAGATCATCCTGCCGCTGTCGCTGCCCGCGCTCGCCTCCTTCGCGATCTTCCAGTTTCTCTGGACCTGGAACGACCTGCTGGTGGCCAAGGTGTTCCTGCCCTCGGCAGACGAGGCCAAGGTCATGACGGTCAAGATCGCCGACGACCTCCTGGGGTCTCGCGGCGGCGATTGGGGCATTCTCGCGGCAGCGGCCTTTGTGTCCATCGCCGTTCCGCTGGCCGTGTTCTTCAGCCTGCAGCGGTTCCTCGTGCGCGGTCTGCTGGCGGGTTCCGTCAAATGACATCCGGCGCTGGACCGCAGCCGCCGACAGAGAAAAGGGAGAGGAAAATGGCCAATCTGACACTGACGAATGTGAAGAAGACCTATGGCGGTGCCGTCACCGTCCTTGAGGATATCAACCTTGAGATCGAGACCGGAGAACTGATCGTCTTTGTCGGTCCCTCGGGCTGCGGCAAGTCCACCCTTTTGCGCATGATCGCAGGGCTGGAAAGGATCACCGGCGGTGACCTTGAAATCGACGGAATGGTGGTCAACGATGTGCCGCCCGCGCAGCGCGGCATCGCGATGGTGTTCCAGTCCTACGCGCTTTATCCGCACATGACGGTGCGCGACAACATGGCCTTCGCGCTGAAGATCGCCAAGATGCCCAAGACAGAGATCGACCAGAGGGTCGACCGCGCCGCAAAGATCCTGCAGCTTGGCGATTATCTCGACCGCCTGCCCAAGGCGCTGTCGGGGGGTCAACGGCAGCGGGTGGCGATCGGACGCTCCATCGTGCGCGACCCGAAGGTCTATCTGTTTGACGAGCCGCTCTCGAACCTTGACGCGGCATTGCGCGTCGCCACCCGGATCGAGATCGCGCAACTGAAAGAGTCGATGCCGGATTCGACGATGATCTACGTCACCCACGACCAGGTCGAGGCGATGACACTGGCGACTCGGATCGTTGTCTTGGCGGGTGGCGGTATCGCGCAGGTCGGCACGCCGCTTGAACTTTACGAGACGCCGGAAAACGAATTCGTCGCGCGGTTCATCGGCTCGCCGGCCATGAACCTGATCCCGGGCAAGATCGTCCGGACCGGCGCCGAGACGCATGTCCGGACCAAGGACGGCGGAGAGGCGATTTCAACCGTGCCGACCCTGCCAGAGGACATGGGAAAGACCGTCAATATCGGCGTGCGCCCCGAAGATCTCGTCGCCACGGCGGAAGGCGCGCCATTCCTCTATCACGGCCGCGTCGACATTACCGAGGCATTGGGAGAGGTGACCATCCTTTATTTCCACCCGGACGCCGAAGGCACCGATCCGGTGATCGCCAAACTGCCCGGCATTCACAAGGACATGCGCGGCATCGACGTCAAGGTGACCGCCGACCCGTCAAAGGTGCACATCTTCGAAGACGGCCAGTCGCTGGTCTACCGCGACCGTCCGAAGAAACGCATCGTCGCAGGCCTGCACTGACGCCGGTTGTCGCAACGGGGTTCCCTGACCCTGAACCATGAAACAGCTCTGCCAGAGCGGCGGAGGACCATCTACAAAGGGACACTCAAACGATGAACAAGCAAGCCATCCGCACTGTTACGCACACCGCCCAGGAATGGTGGAAGACCGGCATCATCTACCAGATCTACCCGCGCTCGTTTCAGGACAGCGACGGCGACGGGGTCGGCGATCTGAAGGGTATCGAGGGCCGCCTCGACTACCTCGTCGATCTTGGCATCGACGCGATCTGGATTTCTCCGATTTTCCCGTCGCCTATGGCCGACTTTGGCTATGACGTCTCGGACTACCGCGGCATCGACCCGATGTTCGGGACGCTGGAGGACTTCGACCGTCTGGTCGCCGCCACCCATGGGCGGGGGATGAAGCTGATCCTCGATTTCGTGCCCAGCCACACGTCGGACCAACACCCCTGGTTCCTCGACGCGCGATCTTCTCGGACAAGCGCAAAGCGCGACTGGTATGTCTGGCGGGACGCCAAGGCAGACGGCAGCCCGCCGACCAACTGGATCAGCGAATTCGGCCGACCTGCCTGGACCTGGGACGAGGGCACGGGGCAGTATTACCTCAACATCTTCCTCTCGGAACAGCCGGCGCTGAACTGGCGCAATCCGGAGGTGCAGGCGGAAATGCTGGACACGCTGCGCTTCTGGTACGCACGTGGAGTGGACGGATTCCGCGTGGATGCCATCACCCATATCGCGCCCGACCCCGACAAGGGCGACCATCCGGACGACCCCGACTGGCGCGAGCACATGGACCCCTCCTACCGCTATCTCAAGGTGCATTCGAAGCATCAGCCGGACGGGCTGGATTTCGTGCGGATGATGCGGCGGGTCACCGACGAATTCCCGGACCGTGTCCTGATCGGCGAGACCGACGGCAAACTGCACGATGTCATGGCTTACTACGGCGAAGACTTCGACGCGTTCCACCTTCCGTTCAACTTCACCTTGCAAGGTGCCCCTTGGGAGATGCCGGAGATCGTCCGCCGGGTCGAGGCCTACGAAGCCGCGCTGCCCGGTGGTGCCTGGGGCAACTGGGTGCTGGGCAACCACGATTGTACCCGCATTGCCAGCCGGGCCGGACCCGCGCAGGCCGCCGTGGCCGCAACTTTGTTGCTGACATTGCGCGGGACGCCGACGCTGTATCAGGGCGATGAGCTGGGGATGGAAAGCGCCGTCATCCCCCCTGAGGCCGTGCAGGACCCATGGGAAAAGCAGGTGCCCGGTCGCGGCCTGGGCCGCGATCCCGCGCGCACGCCGATGCCATGGGGGCCGGGGCAGGCCCACGGGTTCAGCGAGGGAGACCCTTGGTTGCCGGTTTTCGTCCCTGCAGCGGGGGATGCAACGACGCAGCGCGCCGAGGTCGGATCGCTGCTCAACTACGTCCGGGCGCTGATCGCGTTGCGCCGCGACACGCCCGCGTTGACGCTTGGCAGCTACGAGACCGTCACGGCGCAGGACGGTGTCTACGTCTTCGCGCGCCGTCTCGATGGCGACAGCTATCACGTGTGTCTGAACTTCTCTGGCGAGACCAAGCCCTGTGCGGTGGCGGGCGAATTCGTCCTGTCCAGCTTTGACAGCCAAGGCAACGGTACAGGCCAACTGGACCGGATCGCCCCGAATGGCGCTGTCATCGTCAAGACAGGCTGACCGCTCCCGCCTCGCATCAATCCGACGGAAGACAAATATGAACGATACTCTCAAGGACCCCGCCCCGTGGTGGCAAAGCGCTACGGGCTACCAGATCTACCCCCGCAGCTTTTGCGACTCGAACGGCGACGGGATCGGCGACATTCCCGGTATCGTCTCCAAGCTCGACCATTTGCGCGAACTCGGCATCGGCTTCATCTGGCTGTCGCCGGTCTACCGCTCGCCGATGGCCGACAATGGCTACGACATCTCGGACTATCGCGACATTGCCCCGGAATTCGGCACTCTGGAGGATTTCGACCTGTTGGTGGCCGAGGCAAAGGCCCGGGACATCGGGATCGTCATGGATCTGGTGGTGAACCACAGTTCTTCGGACCACGCCTGGTTTCACGCCGCGCGGACCTCGCGCACGGCACCGGAGCACGACTACTACGTCTGGCGCGACGCGGCGCCGGATGGCGGCCCGCCAAGCGACCATCAGGCGGCCTTTGGCGGGTCTGCCTGGACGTGGGTGCCGGAGGTCTTGCAGTACTACCTCGGGCACTTCAGCCCGCACCAGCCCGATCTCAACTGGCAGAATCCCGCGCTGCGGCGCGAGATCTACGACATGATGATCTGGTGGCTGGACCGTGGCATCGCGGGTTTCCGCATGGATGTCATCAGCCTGATCGGCAAAGACGTGGACGCCGGTGTCTATGAAGAAGGCCCCTACCTCCACGGATTCCTGCAAGAGATGCACCGCGAGGTGCTGGCGGGACGGGACATCGTTACGGTGGGGGAGAGCTGGTCGGTCAGCACCGGGACGGCGCCGCTCTATTGCGGACGCGGCCGGGACGAGCTGAACATGGTGTTCCAGTTCAACCACGTGGTCGAGGGCTGGGACCCGGTCCACGGCAAGTGGAAGCCGAAACCCTTCGATCTGGTCGCCTTCAAGCAGGTGTTGAACGACTGGCAGGCGGCGCTGGCGGACGATGGCTGGAATTCGCTGTTTCTGTCGAACCACGACCTGCCCCGGCAGGTGTCGAAGTACGGCGATGACGGCGAATACCGCGTGAAATCGGCCAAGATGCTGGCGACTGTCACCCATCTGATGAAGGGTACGCCCTTCGTCTATCAGGGCGAGGAAATCGGTATGACCAACACCGCTTTCACACGCATCGACCAGTTCCGTGACCTTGAGACTCTGGGCCATTATGCCGAAGAGATCGCGCGCGGTGTGACGCCGGAGGACTTCATCGCCGGCGCCAATGCCAACGGGCGCGATAACGCGCGCACACCGATGCAATGGAGTGCCCGGGCCAATGCGGGCTTCACGACCGGCACACCGTGGATAGAAGTGAACCCGAACCATTCCACGATCAATGTGGAGGCAGACCGCGCGGACCCGGATGGCGTCCTTGCGCACTACAAACGCCTGATTGCACTGCGCAAAACCTGGCCGGTCGTGGTACATGGCATCTACGTCCCGGTCGCGGAGGAGAACGATGCGATCTTTGCTTACGTGCGCGAGCTCGATGGTGTTCGTCTCGCGGTCGTTGCGAATTTCACGGCTGAGAAAGCGCGTTTCGACGTGCCTGAGCACCTTGCCGGTGCGGGCCGGTGCCTGATCGCAAACGCCATGGCGCGGGACCGGCTGCAAGGCCAGATCACACTCGAACCTTTCGAGGCGTTCGCGATGGTCATGTCCTCCGGATAGGGTGTTTGCCAAGTGCTCCGGCGTGCGCCGCCGAACTGCGGTTTCAAGCCCTTTTGCGCGTTGACTGCCAGCGGTCGAAATCGCGTTGTGCGGTTTCCAGTGTCTCGATGTTCAGGGTGCGCGTGACCAGCGCCCGGTTGAGCGCCCGTACCCGCTTGTTCAGCGGCATGGCGTCGGAGGCTTCGTCATCGACGCCCAGCTTTTCGTAGAGCGACAGCAGCCGGTTTTGCACCGTGCGCAGGGACATGCCGCGTCGTTCCGCGATGATGCGGTCCTGAAGACCGATGGCGAGGTCCAGCAGCACGGCGAACTCGCTGTCGTCGAGCGTGTTCCGGGGCGATGCCGCGCGGCGTTGCAGCCGGTGGATTTCCCGGTCGACCATGATCTGCCCTTCGACGAGCACGGCGCGCAGCGCCAGTTTCAGCCGGTCGCGGGGCGCGGTCTTCAACAGGTAGCCGTAGGCGCTGTCCTCGGGCACGATGGTGGCGATGCCGCGCAGGTAGGCCTCGTCGGCGTAGTTCGACCAGAAGAGGATGCGGGTCTCGGGCCGTTCCATCCAGAGGGTGCGTGCGGCGTCGATCCCGTTTCGACGGGACATGCGCAGGTCCATCACGACGGCATCGATGGTAAGGGCGCGGGCCTCGTGCTCTGCCTCTTCGCCATTCATCGCGTGGAAGATTTCAGTGACTTCGGGAAGGGTCTCGGCCAGCACGTCCTCCATGTAGGAGGCGTGGAACTGGTCGTCCTCGACAAGCAGAACCCTCATGCCCCGGTCCTCAGCGTGACCCGGACGACGGTGCCGCGATCCGCCTCGATGTCCAGCCCGGCCGAGATCAGACGTGCGCGGGTGCGCATGTGCATCAGGCCGGACTTGCGGGCGGGCGCGACAGGTATCCCGCAACCGTCGTCCCGCACGGTGATCGTCAGAATGGCAGGGGCGGGATGGTCGACGGTCACGGAGATCCGGCTTGCCCCGGCGTGGCGGGTGGCATTGTTGATGGCCTCCTGCGTGATGTGGAACAGCGCGGTGCGGACCGTGGGGTCAAGCGCGTCCGGCGCGCCGTCCGTCAGATCCTCGACCTCCAGCAGCGTGCCGGTTTCGCCGGAGGCGCGCTCAAGGTGCACGCGGACGGCATGGGCAAAGCCGAAGAGTTCAAGCAGCGTGGGTACGGCGGTGTCGATGATCCGGCGGAGGTCGTCGATGGTCTGTCGCAGGCGTGACGCCAGCATGTCGCGGGGCAGGGACTGGTCGCCTGTCGCCTCGCGCAGGAGGCGGGACAGATCGGCCAGCGTCTGGTCGTGCAGGTCCATGCCGACGCGCTGGCGCTCGGCCTCCAGCGCGCGGGTCAGTTCCAGAGCGCCGCGGCGCAGGCCTTCGTCCCCGGTGGCGGAGCGTGGCATGCGCCGCGCCCTGTCGGACCGGTGCAGGATGTGGAACCACGGCGAGAGGACGTCGGCGATCTGCTGAGCGAGGTCCACCGTTTCCGTGTCATACAGGCCGCGCGTCGAATGGGACAGGTTCAGCGTGCCGATGATCTCTCCGCGCACGCGCATCAGCACGTTTACCCGGGCGCGCAGCTTGTGGTTCAGGATCGGCTCGCAGGTGGCGCCGGGGAAAGTGTAGCGCGGGTCCTGCGTGGCGTCCTCGGTCAGCATGACCGTGCACTGGCCAAGCAGCAGGTCGCGGATCGGTGCGTGGTCGATCCGGCCCGAGGCGCGCGACCAGCGGGTGCGGATGCCGACCTCGTGGCTGACCACCCAGCCGGGACGGTCGAGAAGGCAGATGTCGCAATGGGTGAAGGGGATCAGCGCGGCGATGTCACCGGCGACGGCCCCCAGCGCGCCGGTGATGTCCGTCACGCCGGTCAGACGCCGCGCGATGTCGAGCAGCGCCACGCCGCTGCGCGGCTCGCCGAGGATGTCGGCCATGTGTCCTCCCTTGCCCGTGCGGTGCGGATTGGTCCTGCGATGCGCGGTTCCGCAACTCTGACCCCGTTGCGGGAGAATTGGAACACCTGAACCCGCAAGTTGTCTGCGGGTTCCCGCAACAGGTCTGCGGGCGACAGCCTTTACAGGTTCGATGGCGATAGTCACCATTCCCGTCGCCGACCGGGTGGAGAGAGCCGGCCGGTCAAAGGGAAGTGCGGGATACGCACAGGGAGGAAAATCCATGAAGACGTTTCTGACGGGCGCGGCGACGCTGGCCCTGCTGGCCGGTGCCGCCCATGCGGAAAGCCATCTGGCGGACACCTCGGACAAGCGGATCGCGCTGTCCAACAACTACGCGGGCAACTCGTGGCGGCAGGCGATGCTACAGACCTTCGAGGAGACGGCGGAAGCCGCCGTGGCCGACGGGGTCGTGGGGGCCGCGGATGCCTTCACCACCTCGGAGAACCAGGCGACGGAGCAAGCCGCGCAGATCCAGAACATGATCCTGCAGGGCTATGACGCCATCGTGCTGAACGCCGCATCGCCGACCGCCCTGAACGGCGCGGTGGCCGAGGCATGCGGTGCCGGGCTGATCGTGGTGAGCTTCGACGGCATCGTGACAGAACCCTGCGCCTGGCGGATCGCGGTGGATTTCGCCGCGATGGGCAAGGAAGAGGTCGATTATCTGGCGACGCGCCTGCCCGAGGGCGGCAACCTGCTGGAGATTCGTGGCTTGGCCGGGGTCTTCGTCGATGACGAGATCTCCAAGGGCATTCAGGAGGGCGTGGCAGAGCACGACCAGTTCGAGATCGTCGGGTCCGTGCATGGGGATTGGGCGCAGGACGTGGCGCAGAAGGCGGTTGCAGGCATCCTGCCCTCGCTGCCCGAGGTCGTCGGCGTGGTGACGCAGGGCGGCGACGGCTACGGCGCGGCTCAGGCCTTCGAGGCCGCGGGCCGCGACACGCCGCTGATCGTTCTGGGCAACCGCCAGGACGAGCTGAAGTGGTGGGCGGAACAGCGCGACGCCAACGGCTACGAGACGCTTTCGCTGTCGATCGCGCCCGGTGTCGCCTCGCTGGCGTTCTGGGTGGCGCAGCAGATCCTTGCGGGCGAAGAGGTGCCGAAGGACCTGACCGTGCCGTTCCTGAAGATCACGCAGGACGATCTGGACGGCGCGCTGGAAAGCACGCCCGAAGGCTCTGTCGCCAACGTCAGCTACACGCTGGAAGACGCGCAGTCGGTGATCTCCGACGCAAAGTGACGTAGGGGCATGCGCGCCCCGCACCGCCGTCCGGCGGGGGCGGGGCGCGTTTCCTGACTTGTCCTGACATGGGGACCTGATGACCGACCAAGACCATACGCCTGCAGTCGCGCTGACGCAGGCGGCGAAACACTTCGGCCCGGTGCGAGCCCTCGACGGGGTCAGCCTGCGGGTCGGGCCGGGGGATTGCCTCGGGCTCGTGGGGCACAACGGCGCGGGCAAATCGACGCTGGTGAACCTGATCAACGGCACCTTCGGACCGAGTTCCGGCGAGGTGGCGTTTCCGTCGGGGACGGAGGGCGTGCGATCCGTCTTCCAGGAGCTGTCGCTGTGTCCGAACCTGACGGTGGCCGAGAACCTACGGGTGTCGCATCCGGGCCTCAGGGGCATCGGATGGCGACGGCAGGCCCGGGCCGAGATCCTCGCCAGCCTCGACGCGGTGTTTCCCGGCCATGGTATCGACGCCGACGCGGAGGTCGATCAGCTGAGCATCGCGGAGCGGCAGATGGTGGAGATCGCCATCGGCTTTGCACCGCGCGGCGGGCAGGCGCGCCTGGTGATCCTCGACGAGCCGACAAGCTCGCTGGACGAAGGCATCGCGCGGCAGTTGCTGGACCATGTGAAGGGGTTCTGCGCGGCGGGCGGGGCAGTGATCTTCATCAGCCACATGCTGGGCGAGATCTTTGCCGTTGCAAGCCGCATCGTCGTGCTGAAGGACGGTCGTGTCGTGGCGGACAAGCCTGCGACAGAGTTCACGCGCGCCGGGCTGGTGGATGCCATGGGCCACGTCGCGACAGAGGCGGTGGCCCAGCAGGCGGCACGGTCGGCACCGGGCGAGATGGTCATCCGCACGCCCGAGGGGCTTGAGGCGCGCCGCGGCGAGGTCGTGGGCCTGTCGGGTCTGGCGGGCCACGGGCAGGCGGCGGCGCTGGCGCGGCTTTACCTGTCCCAGTCGTCGGACTGGCGGGCGGGCCGCGCGGCGAAGGCGGTCTTCGTCGCAGGCGACCGGGCGCGCGACGGCGTTCTGCCGCTGTGGTCGATCCTGCGCAACATCTCGATCTCTGTCCTGCAGCGCGATGCGCGGCGGGGACTGGTGGACCGTGGCGCCGAACGCGCGCTGGCAGACGACTGGCAGCGGCGCATCGGCATCCGCACCGAAGATCTGACGAACCCGATCCTGTCGCTTTCGGGCGGCAACCAGCAGAAGGTGTTGTTCGCACGGGCGCTGGCCTCCGACGCGGAGGTGGTGGTGATGGACGATCCCATGCGCGGGGTCGACGTAGGCACCAAGCAGGACGTCTATGCCATGATCCGGTCCGAGGCCGCACGCGGCCGCACCTTCCTGTGGTATTCGACCGAGACCGAAGAGGTCTGCCAGTGCGACCGGGTCTTCGTCTTCCGTGACGGCCGGATCAGTGCCGAACTGACCGGCGACCAGATCACCGAGGAGCGCATCCTCGAAGCGTCCTTTGAAATGCAGGAGGCCTCCTGATGCCACAGCGTTACCGGATCCTGCTGCCGGTCGTGTCGCTGGCCGTGCTGCTGGCGCTGACCTTCTGGATGCAGCCGAGAGCGATGAGCTACTTCGGCCTCAACCTGCTGTTCAACCTCGCGGTGCCGATCGCGCTGGCGACCATTGCGCAGATGATGATCATCATGGTGAACGACATCGACCTGAGCCTTGGCGCCTTCGTGAGCCTCGTGGCCTGCGTGACGGCCACATGGCTGAACGACGCGCCCATGACGGGGCTGCTGATCCTCATGCTGCTGGTGCTGTCCTACGCGGCGATGGGCGCTGTGATCCACGTGCTGGAGCTGCCGGCCATCGTGGTGACGCTGGGCATGTCCTTCGTCTGGGGCGGGCTGGCGCTGTTCATCCTGCCGACGCCGGGCGGGGCCGCTCCGGGCTGGTTGAGGACGCTGATGACGGTGAAACCGCCGCTGATGCCCATGGCCGTTGTGGCCGCCATCCTGATCGCCGCCGTCACGCATGTGATCGTGATGCGCTCCGGGCTGGGCACGGTGCTGCGCGGGCTTGGCGGCAACGCCCGGTCGGTCGCCCGCGCCGGGTTGAACGTCACCCTGCTGAAGGCCACGGCCTACGGGCTTGCCGGGCTTTTCGGAGTGCTGGCGGGCATGGCGCTGGTCGGGCTGACGACCTCGGCGGATGCCAACATCGCGTTGCGCTACACGCTGCTGAGCATCGCGGGCGTGATCCTCGGTGGCGGAGAGTTCATCGGTGGCAAGGTGAGCCCGGTGGGCGCGGTGATCGGTGCGCTGACGCTGACGCTTGCGGCCTCCTTCCTGTCCTTCCTGCGGCTGTCGCCCGACTGGCAGATCGGCGCGCAGGGCGCGATCCTGATCCTTGTCCTGACGGCACGGCTGCTGTTCTCGCGGCGGGGGGCTGCGGCATGACCCTTAACCTGAATGTGAAACCCTGGCTTTGGGCGTGGCTGGCCGCCGCGCTGGCCTTTGCCGCGACGCTTGGCCTGACCTCCGGTCGCGGGGCAGGGGAACTGGCCTATGCCGCCATGAGCTTTGGCGCCTTCGCCGCCATCGTCGGGCTGGGGCAGATGCTGGTCATCACGCTGGGGCCGGGCAACGTCGACCTGTCGATTCCCGCAACCATGACGCTGGCGGGCACGCTGGCGCTGAAGATGATGGGCAGCGACCCGGGCACCGCCTGGCTGGGGCTGGCTGTGGCGCTGGCCACGGGTCTCGGCGTCGGGCTTGCGAACTTTGCGCTGATCTTCCTGCTGCGGCTGCCGCCGATCATCGCCACGCTGGCCGCCTCGCTGATCTACCAGAGCCTTGCGATCTGGTCGAACCGGGGCCTGCGGATCAAGCCGCCCGAGGGGTTGGCCGACTTCGCGACCGGGCGCCTGTTGGGCGTGCCGAACGTCGCATGGGTGGCGCTGGTGCTGGCCGTGGTCACATGGGTGCTGTTGGAGCGGTCGGTCTGGGGGCGCTGGCTTCAGGCGTCGGGCCAGAACCTGCGCGCCGCGCGGCTGGCAGGCGTGCCCGTACAGGCGGTCCGGGCGGCGACCTACATTGCCGTCGCTGTCTTCGCGGCGCTGGCGGGCTACCTGCTGTCGAGCTTTTCCGGCGGCGCGGCGCTGAACATGGGGGCGGAATACCTGCTGATGTCCATTGCCGTGGTGGTGATCGGCGGCAGCTCCATCGCCGGGGGCAATTCCAACGTGCCGGGTGTCCTCGGGGCCGCGCTGTTCATGTTCCTCGTTGTCTCAATGCTCAACAGTTACGGTGCAGGGGCAGGCGTGCGCAACGTCATGACCGGCGCCATCATCATCGGTATCGTCATTGCCGCCAGCGCCCGGAGGAGCCGCCCATGATCACTTTCCCCCCGCACATCGAGGTCCGGGACGAGAGGTTCCGCGGGCTTGTGCACCCAATGGGCAAGCTGGAGAAGATCGCCGGGGACTTCACCTGGACCGAAGGGCCGGTGTGGTTCGGTGACCGCGACTGCCTGCTGTTCTCCGACATCCCGTCGCGCCGGATCATGATGTGGTCCGAAGCAATCGGCGTCACCCTCTACCGTGGGGACAGCGGCTTCAACAACGGCAACACGCGCGACCGGCAGGGCCGGTTGATCGGCTGCCGTCACGGCGCGCGTGACGTGGTACGCACCGAGCATGACGGCACGCTGACGGTGCTGGCAGATCGGTTCGAGGGCAATCGGCTGAATTCGCCCAACGACGTTGTTGTGAGCAGCGACGGCACGGTGTGGTTCACCGATCCGACCTACGGCATCATCTCGGACTTCGAGGGATACCGGGCGGAGCCGGAGCAGGTTTCGCGCAACGTCTACCGCCTGTCGCCGGAGGGTGTGCTGACGGTTGCCGTGTCGGATTTCGCCCAGCCGAACGGGCTGTGCTTCTCGCCCGACGAGGGCACGCTCTACATCGCCGAAAGCGGATCGAGCCATGACGACAGCGTGGCGCCGGTGATCCGCCAGTTCGCTGTGGAAGACGGTAGGCTGAAGGACCGGGGGGTCTTTGCCACCATCGACACCGGGCTGCCGGACGGCATCCGCTGCGACACCTCGGGCAACCTCTGGTCCTCGGCGGCGGATGGGGTGCACTGCTTTGCCCCGGACGGCACGCTGCTGGGCAAGATCCTCGTGCCGGAGGTCGTGTCGAACCTGTGTTTCGGCGGGTCGGACGGGCGGCGCATGTTCATCACCGCCACCCGCACGGTCTACCGCATCTTCGTCGATGCGGCGGGGGCCGAACCCTGGACGCGGGGACGGTTGTCCTGAGAAGGTCAGGGGGTCAGGCGTACCTGTCCCCCAGATGTGCGAGGTATGCGGCGGGGTCGGTCGGACCGCCGGTCATCTCGGCCCGCGTGCGCGACCTTCCGTGCCGCCAGACCCGGTCGGCCAGCGCCGCGCGCAGGGGGCCGTAATCGGCGCGGTCGAGCGCGGGTCCCACGGTCTGATCGGCCCGGATCTGAGCAAAGAGCATCGCGGCGGTGACGTTCCCGACCGTGTAGGTGGGGAAGGAACCGAAGTAGCCCGACGACCAGTGCACGTCCTGCAGGCAGCCCGCGCCGTCGTCCGGCACCTCCAGCCCCAGATCCTCGCGCATCGCGGTGTTCCAGGCCTCCGGCACATCGGCGGCCTTCAGCGATCCGTCCATCAGCGCCATCTCGATCCGGACGCGTAACATGATGTGCAGGTCGTAGGTCAGTTCGTCCGACTCGACGCGGGTCAGGCCGGGCTGGGCGTGACGGATTGCGGCCAGCCACTCCTCGACCGTCACGTCGCCCAGTTGATCGGGGAAGGCGTCGCGCAGCGTGGCAAAGTGGCGATCCCAGAATGCGGCAGAGCGGCCCACGTGGTTCTCGATCAGCCGCGACTGGCTTTCGTGCATCCCGAAACTTGTCCCGCCCACGGCATAAAGGAGCCGGAGGTCGGTGGCGTGGACGCCGCGGGTGAAGGCCGGGTCAACGCCCTGTTCGTACAGCGCGTGTCCGGTTTCGTGCAGAGTCCCGAAGATCGCCATGGGCAGGTAATCGGGCCGCCAGCGCGAGGTGATGCGCACGTCGTTGCGGGTCATGCTGACCTCGAACGGATGCACGGTGGTGTCGAGCCTGCCGCGGTTGAAGTCGTAGCCCATGGTTTCGGCGAAGCCGTGGCAGACCCGCTGCTGGGTGGCCACGTCAAAGGTCCGAAACAGGAAGTCGCGGCGCGGGGCAGGGCGGCCCCGGACCGTGTCGAGCAGCGGCAGGATGCCGGCGCGAAGGGTGTCGAACAGCGAGGCCAGAGAGGCGGCGGTTTCGCCGGGCTCGTAGAGGTCGGCCATGGCGTCGTAGGGGTGGTCGGCGTACCCCAGCGCCTCCGCCTGTTCGCGGGCGAGGTCGACGGCCTCTTCGAGGTAGGGCCGGAAGAGCGCGAAATCCGCGGTGCGGCGCGCCTCTGCCCAGGCTTTCCCGGCCGGGGCGCCCTGTTCGGTCTGCGCCTGAAGCAGCCGGGCCGGGATCGCCGCGTGGTAGTCGCGTGCGTCCAGCACGGCTTGCGCGGCGCGGCGGTCGGCTTCGGTCGCGGCGTCGAGCAGTGTGGCCTCGGCGGCGTCGCGCAGGGCGGGGTCGAGGATCATCTCGCG
Organism: Sagittula stellata E-37; assembly: GCF_039724765.1. Classification (NCBI taxonomy): domain Bacteria; kingdom Pseudomonadati; phylum Pseudomonadota; class Alphaproteobacteria; order Rhodobacterales; family Roseobacteraceae; genus Sagittula; species Sagittula stellata. The sequence goes on from NZ_CP155731.1 coordinate 182,971, forward strand.
CGCCAGCCCCTTGAGCGTGGCAATCTGCTGTCCGCGTGTCGCCGCGCCACCGGAGGGCATGGTCACGCGGGCGTCCCATTGCAGCAGGTTGACGCTGCAGAGAAGATCGTTGATCCGGCCGACCCGGGTCGAAAAGTCGGTCATGCCGCCGCATCCTGTCCGGTGCCGCCGTCATTCAGATGACACGCGACCTGCCCAGTGGGGGCGCTGCCAAGGCGCGGCACCTCGGCCTTGCAACGCGGCCCGGCGAAGGGGCAGCGCGGGTGGAAGGCGCAGCCCGAAGGCGGCGACAGCGGCGAGGGGATTTCCCCCTTGATCGGCTGGAATGCGGCGCGGCCCGTGCCCAGCGTCGGGACAGAGGCGAGAAGCGCCTTGGTGTAGGGGTGCTGGGGCGCGGCATACAATTC